>SKZX01000055.1 GCA_007127175.1 Desulfobacterales bacterium | reverse complement strand
GAAACAGCTTTTCGGCAGCCCCTGGCGGCTGGGGAAACTGCGGTCCATCCATCGCCAGGGAGCGGTAGCCGGATTATTGCAGCATCCGGGAGAGAAAGGCGCAATGGCGGTCAGGAAAGCGCAAAGAAGTCCATGGCCGACGATCCGAAGATCGTGTGCCAACATTTCAAGCGGGCAAGGGACCGATGAATCGTGATGGGATAGAAACGAAGGATGACAGCCTTGAGCTGCAAACCCTGGGTGAAGCGTTTGTCCGGTGTTTTCATCACCTGCTCAATATGCCCAAAATCCATGAAGCGGACAACCGCCTGGCAATACAGGCGTCCAAAGCATTCATTGATGCCGGAACACAGCTTTTGGGCATCATTGACGAAATTGTTCTGGAGCCGCGGCACGGCCGCCTGTTTCTTTCCGGGCACAAGCTTTTGATGCGTCAGCAGGCGGCGATTTATATTTTCGGCTTGCTTTCCGTTTTTGAAACCCTCATGCCGGATGGCCTGAAATTCAATTACCGGTTTAAAACCATTTCACCCGCGCAGGCGCACCGCTTTGCCAGCCTGGTCACACAGGCCCGTGATGAGGAGAACCCGGCGGCTTTTTTTGCCGGCCGTCTTTCGGAACCCGGGTTCCAGTTTGTTGAAGTGCTGTCGGTGACCGAAGACACAGCAAGCCGTATCCCATATTCCAGAAAGGCCAGGCAGGCCCACCGGATGTATTCCTTTGTCTACAATTCCATCAAGGATGTCAGCCGGGAGATCCTTCAAAACAAGCGGGCCGGGACCCGGAAATCCCTGCGGGTGATCCAGGAGATCGTCGATTTTACGGTCCAGGACAAGTCCATCTTGTTTGGCTTGACCACAATAAGGGATTATGACGATTACACGTATATCCACTCGGTGAATGTTGCGATTTTGGCCATCTGTCTGGGCCATCACATCGGCCTTTCGGAAAAGTCCCTTGTTTATCTGGGTATTTGCGGGCTTTTTCACGACCTTGGGAAAATAGACATTCCCATTGAAATTATCTCCAAGCCCGATCCGTTAACCGAGGATGAGTATAAGATCATTCAGCAGCACTCCCTTAACAGCGTTCGTCAGATCCTGAAGCTTGAGGCCCATTCCGAGCTTATCTCCCGAATCGTGCTGGCCCCTTTCGAACATCACCTCAAATACGACCTGTCCGGTTACCCGAGTGTCAGCTGGAAGCGGCCTATCAGTCTTTTCGGGCGGATCATAGAAATCTGTGATGTGTATGATGCGTTGACCTCCCCGCGCATTTACCGGTCGGCGCCTTACAGCCCGGACCGCGCACTGGGCGCTATTGCCGCTAAGTCAGGAAAGGATTTCGACCCGGTCCTGGTGAAATGGTTTGTCAACATGCTGGGTATTTTCCCCATCGGAACCCTGGTCGTTTTGAATACGGGGGAATACGGGTTGGTATGCGAAGGCAACGCCGTAAAAAATGACCACAAGCCCAAGGTGCTTTTGCTTGAGGAGCGTCTGCCGGGCCAGTATTTTTCTTCAAAGGTGGTTGACCTGAACAAATGCGATCCTGAAACGGGCAAATACCTGCGAGCGATTAAAAGCACCCATCATGCCTCGGAGTTCGGCATTCAGCCGGCCACGCACCTTATGGAAATGCAGCATATTTGACGGCTTCGGAAAAAGCCCAATATCCGTGTTATGCGCAATTTCCGAAGCATTTCATCACGCCAAAGGCGTGACGCAATCCTTCAAAAATTGCGCAAGCCTTGATCTTGGACTTTTTTCAAAGTCGTCTGGTCGCGACTTTTTACAGGTTCAGCCTATTTTAAACCTGCATAATATCCATTGTTCTCTTTTTTTCAGTCTGTGGTAAACCGGGTTTTATTCAGCCGTCATGTAAAAGCAGGCCGGGTGGGTGGCAATCAAAAAAATCTTGCCTGTAAATGCCGGTCGGGTTATGTGTAAAAACTTGCACCGGCTTTTTATGAGCCCAAACCGTTTACCGTCATTTTTTTGAAAGCAGGCTATGATGCAGTTGCTGTCGCCGACCCTGTCCCTTACCCGTTACCGGGTGGAGGGAAACCTCCCCGACCCGGTCATGGACAGCGTCCGGGAGGGGCTGAAAAACCATGTCATCCGTGAAATAGACAATGACCCCGCGGTCAAAAGCGTTGGGTGGACAATCCCGGGCACTCCTTTTAACCCGGATTTCGCCGGAAACCATTTCGTTTTCGGGACCAGCTTCGTTTTTTCCCTGAGAATTGACAAAAAATCGCTTCCTTCAAAAATCGTCAACAAGCATTACCATGCCGCTGTCCAGAAAAGGCTTGCCGGCACAAGCAGAGAGCATCTCTCCCGGGATGAAAAACGTGAAATCAAAGATGACGTGCTTCATCGGCTCTACGTGCGCATCCCGGCCACACCGTCCATATATGACCTCGTCTGGCAGCCGGAAGCAGGCGATTTGTGGTTTTTTTCCAACCTGAAAGAGGCCAACGAAGACCTTGAAACGCTTTTTTCAAAATCCTTTCAGTTGAGCCTGGTCCGGATTTTTCCTTACACCGCCGCATATTTTTTTTCGGGCCTTGAGGGTGAACGACTGGACGCCCTGCATAAAGCCTCGCCGGCGGTATTCAACGCTGGGAGGGCTCATGATTGATGTATCCGTCGCCTATAACCGCTACAAGTTCCTGGGGCATGAGTTTTTAACATGGCTCTGGTACACGATCGAAACCGATCAGGCCTTTTTGCAGAAAGTGGACCCCGAGCTTTCCTCCCTTGCCATCGGCAACCGCGTGGTGCTGGAAAACAGCCGTCACAACAGGGAGGAGACCATAACGATACGCGGGGATGGGGCCGGCCTCGAAGAAGGCCTGATAGCGCTCAAAAAAGGGGGGAAAGTCACCGAGGTCAACCTGGTCTATTGCGCAGCTGAGCATGAGTGGCGGTTTCAATTAAAAGGGGAAAGCCTCGCCTTGAGCGGCCTGAAGCTGCCCCGGACCGGAAAAGTGGAAAAAGCGGAAGATCTCGAAGGCGCTGTATTGGAGCGCATATTTCTGGCAGATAAAATTGTGCGCCTGGTCTACTCCCTGTATGATCAATTTATCGCCGTCCGGATTTCCCCCGCCTGGGAGCGCCGGGTTGCCGGCGAAATCAGCATGTGGATAGACGCCGCCATAAAAGGGGATTGATGGGGGGGCCGCGTTTGGCCGGGATTTAACCGGAAAGGCCGGACGCCAGGATGCGAACGGCGATGACAATGAGGATGGCGCCCCCTGCGATTTCCATTCGCGGCCCCGCGCGGTGCCCCAGAAAACGGCCGAGCTGGATGCCGGCAAGGGACATGGCGGCGGTTATGATGCCGATCATGACGCTCGGGTACCAGATGTCGACGTTGATCATGGCAAGGGAGAACCCGACGGCCAGGGCATCAATGCTCGTGGCGACGGCCAGAAGCACCAGGGTGTAGCCCCGGGAGGGGTCTTTTTTCACCTTTTTTCCCTTGTCCCCGAAGGCATCGGCAATCATGCGGATGCCGATGAAGGAGAGCAGAAAAAAAGCGACCCAGTGATCGATGGCTGACACCAGGGGGGCTATGTGCATGCCGGCGTACCAGCCGGCAAGCGGCATAAAAAACTGGAAAAACCCCAAATGGAAGGAAAGGCGGAATTTTGCGCGGGCACCGGCCATCAGCCCTGAAGTGCCCGCGGCCACAGAAACGGCGAAGGCATCCATGGCAAGCGCCACGGCTATGAAAAGAATTTCCGGTATGCTCATGATGTGCTTTCCCCGCTGCAAAGGCTGCAGCAGTGTTTCAGGACAACCTGCGGCGTTCGATTTTCCGCCCCGTAAAGGGATACGTTATTTGTTCTCAATGATCAAGGGGATTAACATATGATGAACCCGTAAAAGTCGAGATCAGACGACTTTGAAAAAAGTCCAGGATCAAGGCTTGCGCAATTTTTGAAGAATTGAGTCACGCCTTTGGCGTGATGAGATTCTTTGGAAATTGCGCGTAACGCAGATATTGGCCTTTTGCGAAGTCGTCAACACATCAATTCTGAAAGGAGCGATTGTATGAAAGAAGTTGTCATTGTTTCCGGCTGCCGGACGCCCATCGGCGCTTTTGGCGGGACCCTGAAAAATGTGACCGGACCCGTGCTTGGCAGCATCACCATGAAGGAAGCGATCAACCGGGCCGGCATTGATCCGTCCGTGATCGATGACATCCGTTTCGGATGCTGCATGGAACCCGTCGACGCCCTCAATGTCACCCGGGTGTCCGCGCTTCTGGCCGGACTGCCGGACACGATCACGGCGGTGACCATCAACCGCGTCTGCATTTCCGGGATGGAAAGCGTGATTTCGGGGATGGCCATGATACAGGCAGGGATGGCCGACGTTATCCTGGCAGGCGGCGTTGAGCACATGTCCGGTGTCCCGTATGTTGTGGAGGGCGCCCGGTGGGGGTGCAGGCTTCAGGACGACACCTTCAAGGACGCCATGATCCATGCGCTTCACTGCGGCTCCCACATTATCCCGCATCCTGAAGACGGGCCTGTCAATGCGGAGGAGCCCCCGCTTTCCTATTTCAAGGGCAAGCCCTACATCATGGGGCATACCGCTGAATTCATCGCCCAGCATTGGGGTATATCCCGGGAAGAAATGGACGAAGTGGCTTTAAGGAGCCATAACAATGCCGAGCGGGCCAACAATGACGGCTCGTTTGAAGACGAGATCGTGGCCGTACCGGTGCCCCAGCGTAAAAAAGACCCCGTTATGTTCGAAAAGGACGAGCATTTCCGTCCGGGCATTACCATGGACGACCTGTCCAAGCTGCCGCCGGCCTTTGTCCCCAAAACCGGCAAAGTGACAGCCGGCAACTCGAGCGGCATCAATGACGGCTCCGCCGCCATGGTGATCATGAGCGCTGACAAGGCGAAGGAACTGGGCGTCAAGCCCCTTGCCAGAATCCGCGCCACGGGCAGGGGGGCATGCCACCCCTCGATCATGGGGATGTCGCCGGTTCCGGCGGTGCAGGACCTGACGGAAAAAAGCGGTCTGAAAGTATCCGATTTTGATCTCGTGGAATTGAACGAGGCTTTTGCCGCGCAGTATATCGGTTGTGAAAGGGACCTGAAACTGAACCGGGACATTACCAATATTAACGGTTCCGGCATCGGCCTGGGGCATCCCGTCGGCGCAACCGGGGCCCGAATCATGATCACGCTGATGAATGCCTTGCGCATGCGCGGAAAATCCCTTGGCCTTGCAACGCTTTGCGGCGGGGGCGGTGTTTCCATGGCGGCGGCCATAGAGATCGTCGAGTAATAGCCTTGTTTTTCATGCCGGGGAAGGGTCGGTCACGATCCGTCCCCGGATTTTCCGCCTTTCCGTAAAACGGTTTCTCAAGTCCTGTTAGCCGTTCCTGTCCGTCAATTCCATCAGGTTGATGACGGTGTCCAGGAGCGGCGTGTTCAGCGGCCGCCAGCGCGGATGCAGGGCCCGGCCCTCTTTCCAGACGAAATCCACCAGTATGTATTGCTCGGCAATCTTGTATTCGCTTTTCCTGCCATAACGGACTGCCGGGTAATATTCGACCCAGATCATGCGGTTCGGGTTGATTTTGAATTCAGCGGTGACCTTTGTGGCGATATGGCCCGCACAACTGCGGATGGACATCTTGCTGTCTTCGACGTCGGAAACGACAACCACGAACGGCCTCAGGATCGTTACCGGTTCGCCGGATTTTTCCCGGTTGAATATTCTCAGGCGGCATTTGCCGTTGGCCAGCTTGAGCTTCCCCCCCCATCCTTCCCAGTAGTATATCCCATCATGCATGAGCATCGGTGTCACGGCTTTCTTTAAACGTTATAAAAGCGTACTGCCACTTCATCAAGATAACCTTGATACTGTTTGCGGTCAAGTGCCCCGGTGCCGGCCCGGCTGCCGGCATTGACAAACAATATGAATTGTGCAATATATTAAACCCTTCATGCGGTCTCATATTTTTTAACCCTGTCTGCAGACCCGGCGGGTCGGTGGATAATCATTAAGATTCTGGATTCAGGATGCTTGATCGCTGTATTGTTACCGTATCCGATCGGCGGGGAACACGCCGTTTTTATTTCTCCGCACGAACAAGGCGGCTGATTGCGGCTTCGCTGGCAATGCTGGTCCTTTTTTTGCTTGGCGGCGTCGTTTCGATAATCCTGCTTGCCGGCAACGTTTCCGATGCAAACGAACGGGTGCATGATCTGAAAGCGCTTAGTGAAAAGATGCAGCACGAAAAGGTCGTTTTGCAGCAGGAGAAGGAAAAACTGGCCATTTCAGCTGCGGAAAACGCCGTCGGACTCGATGCGCTTGGCAAAGAACTGCGCCACATAGAAGCGATCGTCGATTTGAAGCCCCCGCCGGATGCCGCCATCCAGGAACGGATCGACGCCGCCAGCCTGGCAGTCGCTCAAAAACGCGTGATGCTCAATTCAATCCCCAGCGGCTACCCGGTTGACGAGCAGTTTATCACAAGCCGTTTTGGAACACGGACGCATCCGGTTAATGGCAATCGTTCGTTTCATGGCGGCGTGGATCTCCGGTCGCCGCGCGGCGCCCCGGTTTATGCCACGGCCGATGGCGTTGTTGAATGGGCGGCGAAACATCATGGCAGCGGGTTGGGCAAAATGGTCATACTGGGTCACAATTTCGGTTTTACCAGTTTGTATGGGCACCTTGATGATATTCAGGTCCGGGTCGGTGATTTCGTCAAAAAAGGGGATGTCATCGGTCTGGTGGGCAACACCGGTGTTTCCACCGCACCGCATCTGCACTACGAAGTTCATTATTTGAAGCGGCGGATCGATCCAGAACCGTTCATGGCGTGGTCCATGGAAGATTTTTACAGCATTGTGTTTGAGAAAAAAAACAGGGTTAAATGGCAGGCCATCGCCGAAGCGGTGCAAAGAAATATTTGGGTCCCACAGGAAAAACCAGCTGCTATTCCCACCACCTTCTCGTCAAACTCCCGTTGACGGGCATTTGTCCGGCAATGCGGTTTCCTTTCTCACCCCCTTCTTTTTGGCCGGGGTTGCCGCTGCAAATGCAGGTTACAATTTACTCACCGGCGCCAGGTAAAGGGTGAATTCCTCTTCTCCGTCAATCCCCAGAAAATCATCGGCATATTCCTGGTCA
This sequence comes from Desulfobacterales bacterium, assembly GCA_007127175.1. Taxonomy (GTDB): domain Bacteria; phylum Desulfobacterota; class Desulfobacteria; order Desulfobacterales; family Desulfosalsimonadaceae; genus B1SED10-16. Next base: position 1,575 of record SKZX01000055.1, on the reverse strand, counting down.
TAGGCGGCAATGGCGCAGGTGCCGCAGCCGACAGCCTCGCAGGCAAGATACAGATTCTGGCAGACGTGCCCCGCATCCAGGGCGATAACCTTGTAGGACGCCCTGCCGTAGCGCCACTCCATGCGGCCGGTGACGGTCGTCCATATGAACGTGGCCGCGCTTTTTCCGGCAAAGGCCTGCCCCAGGGCCATCCGGGCCACATGGTGTTCGAGGTTGTCACGGGTAAATATTTCCACAAGCTGATGGCTCAACGGCAGGTAGCGGTAGATGCCCTTGTCCAGGCCGTCTACCTGGAACGCGGCGATGTAGGTCTCAAAGGAATGCCGGCAGCCAGCGGATGGCACAGTGCGCAAGGCGTGGTATGCCCCCTCCTTTTTCCGGACGCCCTGGGTCGCCCACAGCAGGAAAGACAGCTCCGAAAGCCGGAGGCTCCCTTTTGTGGCCGCGCGGTGGGATTTCCGGTTGGCAATGGCGTTGATCAGGGTCACCGGCTGCACGGTATCCCAATCCCTGCCGCCCGGCAGGTCGATTTTCCGGGCGTTTTCAGGGCAGGGTTTTTCAATGGGCGGCGGCGGCAGCCCCCGGGACTGTGCTGTTTGGGAAAAATCGACCTGCTTTCGGATCGTGTCTTTTAAAAAATATTTGAAATCCTGCATTGGATGTCCCCTTTTGGTTTTCTATTTATTGCCGGTTCCGGCAATCCGGGCATAGCCCGAAGAAATCGAGCCGGTGTTTCGTGATGGCAAAACCGGTGTCGCGTTCGATGGATTTGACAAATTCTGCCATGCCGCCTGTTTCAAGGTCGATGATTTTTCTGCACCGCTCGCACACGGCATGGGGATGGGGATCGACCCGGTTTCCCTCGTATCGGTTGCCGCCGCCGGGAAATCCGATTTCAAGGACGTCCCCCATCGATTTCATCACCATGACATTCCGGTATACCGTGGCCAGGCTCATCCGCGGGAAATCCGTTCTCACCCGGTTGTAAATGGTTTCAATATCCGGGTGGTCATCGCTTTCGGCCAGGATTTTTGCGATGGCGATGAGCTGGGGGGTGAGCTTGTGTTTTTTCGCTTTAAGGCGCGAGAGTATCTGTTCGAACCGTTTTTCCGGGTTTCGCATTGAATTGTCCCTGCCGGTAAAATTGCAATCGGATGCCTGCTTTTTTAATCAATAGCCATTATTGTTTAAAGCGCAAAAAAAAGTTGCCACCTTTCCGCTGTGTTTCAGCCGGCACGGCCAGCGTCATGGGTTTGAATAAAATTCAGGCTGGGTCATACGATCTATAACGAAGACGAAAGAAATTGTCCTTTAAGAAAAAGGCAGGCTGCTGCGTTGACCTGCAGACTGGAAGTCTGTTCCCTGGGGTTTTGTGCTTCGACCCGGGAGACAGACTGGAAGTCTGTCCCCTGGGGTTGTGCAAATCCGACCCCGATACCGACGCCGACGCCGACCCTGAGCGGCGGAAGAGCCTTTCCGGGTGAATTTGCATTATAAAATTGATTAATTTCAACCGGGTGATGCCGGGGGGTGCCTTGGGGGGTCGGACAATTGATCGTGTTTGATCCCCGAAGG
>SKZX01000344.1 GCA_007127175.1 Desulfobacterales bacterium | reverse complement strand
GTCCCGGCACTCACGGGGAAGCCTGATTCTGATGGTCCGGGTACGCGATACCGGATCAATCATAGCGAGAATTTCCGACACTTCGCCTTTGCAGGTGGTGGGCGGGGTTTCAAGCTGCACCCGGTAAGGGTCGCCGGGAGAGATGTCGCCGGCTAGCCGGATCGGCACATGGGCTTCTATTCGCATGGTTTCGGGGTCGTAGACCACCATGAGCACCCGGCCGGGGGACACCAGGTCGCCGGCCTCGATGCGGCGGTCCGTGACCACGCCGTCAATGGGCGACTTGATCTCGGTGAAGCTCAACATCACTTCTGTTTCGGATGCCCGCGCACGGGCCTGCCTGACAGCGGAAGCGGCTTCGGTATAGGCTCTGTGCGTGGCGGCGCCGGCTTCAAAGAGCCGCTTGGTCCGGTCATACTCGGTTTGCGCGGACTCGAGCACGGCGCGGGCCCCGGACAATTGTTCAAGAAGTTCGCGGTCGTCGATGGAAACCAGAAGGTCCCCTCTGGAAACCGGTGTTCCCGCACCGGCGTGAACACCGGTGACATGGCCGCTGAGCCGGGCGCTGATGTGGACCGTATTTTCCGATGATACCGATCCGGTTACGTCAAGAAAGCGGGAAACGGGTTTTTTTTCAACGGAGATGATTTCCGCGCCGTCGGGTACGGGGAACCCGGTATCATGGGGAAGGGTTCCCGGGGGGACCCGCTCCCTGAGCACGCCCGTGGTCCATATAATGATAACAGCCAACCCGACAAGCGCTGCAATCGGTTTAGCCGCTTTTTTAACCCCGGATAGGCGTTCCAAAAAATGTCTTCCCCTTTTCATGGCTTAATTGCAGCTTCCTTTTTGATATAAAAAAAGACGAATTACCGGGAAGCCGCCGGCGCCTGCCAGGGCCATTGCTTTCCCACGGCCCGGTTCAGATTGGCCTGTGCATCAAGGTAATCATAGAATGCCGCCCTGTCGCGCACGAGGGAGGCGGTCATGGCGGCCTGGGCGTTTAAAAGCGCGGTGATATCCACGGCACCGGTTTCATAAAGGGTTCGTGTCATTTCCAGGGATGCCGCCGCACTTTCAAGGGCTGTTTTCGTCACCACCCGGCGCTGGCGTGCACTGGAAAGCTTCATCCCGGCATCTTTCAAATCCAGGTCAAGCTGTTTGCGGGTTTGCTTCAGAAAAGCAACCGCTTCGTTTCTCATGGCACGGGACCCGGATATGGCGCCGGACCGGGCATAACCATCGAAGATATCCCACCTGGCCGTTATCCCGGCAATGTAGCTGTCTTCAAAATGGTCGGAAACCCTGCGGTCCATATCCAGGGAGCCGAATGCCGAAACCGTTGGCAGGTAAGCCCGCCTGGAATGCCTGAGGTCCGATTTCTTCACCCTTACAAGCAATGCCGCGGCCTGAAGTTCGGGCCGCCTTTCAACAGAAGGCTTTTCCAAATCGTTGATCAAGGCAGCCGGGCGTTCGTATCCCGGCGGTATCAGGGCATGCGGACCGACGATTTCAGCGCCGATGGCGGTGTTCAGGGCCGCAACAGCCATCTGGTAGCTGTTTTCTGCGTTGATGAGGTCTTCTTCTGTTTGAGCGAGCTGCACCTCGAGGTTCAGCACATCGGTTTTGAGGGCGGCACCTTCATGATACCGCTGCCGGGCCAGCGTCAGGCTTGCCTCGATGCTGGCAACTGTTTCCTGAAATACTTCAACGAAGGCTTCGGCCTTAAGGGTTGCATAAAAGCCATGCGCGACTTCGTAGACAAGAGCGTTCCTGGCAGCGGCCAGTTCATATCTTGAAAGGTCGATGCCGTATTTTGCGCTTTCTTCACGCATCCTGCTCTGGCCGCCATCATAAAGAAGGTACTGCATGCCCAGGCTGAATCGGGTCTGGTCGGTATGGCCGGGGTCGGCAGGATCAAAATCAGGGTCAGTCATGTCGAGCGTTTTACGGTTCAACGCCATCATGAATGCCTGGGAAGGGTTGTTGGTGCGCGTATAGCTGCCCGAGGCGCTGAATTGCGGGTACCATGCGGCACGCGCCTGCAAATGGGCGGCGCGGGAAGCCTTCACGCGATAGGCGGCGGCCTCGATCCCCGGGTTCATTTCAAGTGCGGCATCGATGCATTCATTAAGGGTGATGGCCGAAACCGTGGCGGGCGGGAGAAGCAAAAACAAGACCGCGGTAATGATCAGGCATATTTTTATGAAAAGGCGGGTGAGCGGCAAATAGGCATCGTATTTGATCGTATAGCGCATGCGACAGCTTTCACTTCATGTATGGAATCAATTATACGTGCAGGTTCCGGCGGCAACAGCAAAAAATAAAGAAAAGATTATTGAAAACAATAACCCTGAACCGTTCGATCGTCAAGAAAACCATGCATCAAGAAGTAATTCTCCTGAAGATGCATTTATACTGCAGTGTCAAGCAAGACCCAAGTGTATTTTTATGGCGTTTTCCACCTGGTCCATGTCCCCGGCATCGATTTGTCCCATGAATTTGACGATGCGCCTGTTGTCGATGGTACGAATCTGATCGGCCTTTACCCTGGAATTTTTGGGAAGATTGCCCGCGCCTTTGGGCAAAAACACCTCGAAAGGGTATATTTTTCCGGGATTGCGGGAGGTGACCGGCAATATGGTGACGGTGCCGGAATACGTATTGTTTTTGTCATTGGAGACAACAATGACCGGCCGGGTTTTCGCGATTTCTCTTCCGACAACCGGGTCGAGGTTGGCCAGAAAAATTCCGCCCCGTTTAATATTCATCCCAATTCTCCAGGTCAGCGGATTCAAATTCATCGGCCAGATCACGGTTTTCCTTGCGCCTTGCCTGGTAGCCGGCCTTCAGTTGGGCCTCCAGGTTCATTTTTTCCTCTTCCTCGATTTTTCGTAAAACCGCGTCCACAATGAATTTGCTCCGTTTCCGTGGCCCTGCCAGATCATCGAGGGCCGACAGCAGATGCTTGGGAATCGTGATATTTAACCGAACGTTTCCCACACTCATTATACACCTCCATGACACATTTTTTACATAAAAAAATACACAACAAAATGCGATTTGTCAAACAACAAGGCATCCAAAACTCTAAATTTCGTAAAGTGTTTGGGAAGTGCGGCGGACATCCGGTCCTGCCATTGAAGAATCGAATTTTACTGCACCATATGACGCTTTTTGCCCGGGTTGGTCAGATCATTAATCGCGCGCGAATGTTTTGATGAATTGAGTGATGCCCATGGTTAAACATGGTTAAACATCAATCTTTTTCAATGAATGGGATGCAACGCATCCGGAAGGGTGGGACGAATGCAGTCCGCTGCATTCGTCCCACCCTTCCGGGTTGCGCCGTCACAGGCGGGATGTAATGGGAATTATGCGTCCTCTTCGACTTCCGGCTCAAGCGATTCGAGCCGGCTTTCAATATGCCTGATCTTGGCGTCGAGGATGTCACGCCGGGCAGCCGTTTCTACGTCAAGGGCTTCGGCCTGCTTCAGGTAGTCAAGGGCACGCTTATAGCCTTCAGGTGTTTGCTCGTCGGCAGCGATATCGGCCCAGAAAATAAGCCTTGAAAAGTCGACTTGCTGCAGCCGGCTTTCAACGGCGGCTTTCTGCTCGCCGGTGAGCGCGAACCGGGATGCATTTTCCAGGTGGTAACGGATGCCCTGGAGGTCCGGTGCGGCCGTCCTTTCTTCCATGAGCTTCCGGACATTGCCCATGTAGTGGTCGTAAGCCATTCCCATGGCTTCTTTTTTGGCATAATGGGCTTTTTTGTCCTCAGGTGCACGGGCGTTCGCAAGTGTTGCGATCTGGGTTTTTCCCCTTGGTGAAAAGTCACCGCGCCAGATTTCGACCCCTTCCCGTGTTTCTTTAATGAAATAGCGGTTTGAATTGGCAATGCTGGCTGCGATGAGGATGACAAAAATAATCCCCAGGGTGGCAACGAGTATTTTTGCCCCTGTGCCCAGAAGCGGCTCTTTGGGGGGTTGCGGCGGCAGGCCGGAAGAATCGCCGCCATCGTCATCTCCATCGCCATCGCCGCCATCGCCGCCAGTGATGTCCGCGCTGGGCGGCTCAGGCGGCGGCGCGGGTTTCGGCGCATCCTTTTGCTCGGGTTCCGGGGCTGCTGCTTTTTCCTGCGCCGGGGTTTCGGAGGCCGGTGCTTCCGGTTCGACGGTTTCCGGTTCGACGGCCTCCGGTTCAACTACTTCCGTTTCAACGGGTTCGGGTTCAACGGGTTCGGGTTCAAACCCCTCGGGTGCCTGCTCGGGTGTCTGCAATTCCGGTTCGGCCTTTTCAGGCTCGGATGGCGGTGCCTCAGCCGGTTCCGGGGTTTTCGGTACATCAGGGATGCTCAGGTCAAATTGTTTCAGGACAATGGCTGTATCAACCCCTGCAAAAGCGGGTGGTGCCGTAAAAAGCGTTTCATGGGCACCGGTGGCTTCCGGGGTGTAGGGTTTTTCTGGAACCCATGGGTCGAATTTCAGGGCGAGCAGGTCTTTAATGGACACTTTCTTTTCAGGAGCGGCCTTTGGCGCTGCAGGGGCCTTCTTTTCAGTTTTCAGCTCCTTTTTCGCCGCTTTCTTGGTTTGTTTTGCCGCGTCGGTTTTTGCAGCCGTCTTAATGCCTTCCGGTTTTCCCTTCTTTTCAGCCGTCTTCTTCACGGGCTCACTGGCAACGGCACTGACAAGGTCGAATGGCATAAGAAGCAAGGATTTTATCTTTTTGGCCCCTTTTCCTTTGGCGTCAACAAATGGGGGCGCCGAGAAGTTCTTGTCGTAGGCCTTGTCCGGTTTCGGCTTCCAGGGCTTTTTCGGCGTCCACGCTTCAAATTGCTTCAACAGCAAGTCAGCTCCGGTCAGGGCGGCGGCTTTCTTTTTTCCGGCAGGCGCCTGTTGCTTCCCGGTGCTCTGAGGCGGCGCGGCAGCGCCCTTTTTTTTGGTGTTTGTCTTGGTCTTTTTTTTGGTTGTTGATTTGGTCAGGCTTTTTTTTCCCATAACAACCCCTTTGCGGTTTTGGTAAAATAATTGGCAATTATCAATATTTTTTTATAATATTGTAAACAAACAAAAATAGATATATATCCGAAGCTTGTTTTTTTGTAAACTGTTTTTTCCCGAACCTGCGGATTGCGGATGTTTGCCAGTCCGCCCGACGAGTACCATCAAGTAAAGAGGCATTTTGGATAGCATGAGCAGTCTTACCCTGGTAGACAAACAAAGAATTCTCCATAATCGCATCAGTGATCACGAACGTCTTGCCGTCGCCTATTCAGGGGGGGTTGATTCAACGCTGCTGCTGGCTGTCGCCGCCCGCATTCTCAAAGGGAATGCGGTTGCCGTAACAGCGGTTTCACCGCTTCAGCCGACATCGGAAGTGCAGTCGGCATTCAAGATTGCCAGAAGCCTTGGCGTTAAACATTACCGGGTTGATACGCGGGAAATGACCCATGATGAATTTGTTTCGAACAGCCGTGATCGCTGCTACGTCTGCAAGCGCATCATTTTTTCCGATATTCTGAAAACCCTTGAAAAGATGGGGGTCACATCGGTTGCGCATGCCGCCAACATGGATGATCTCAAGGATTTTCGGCCCGGCTTGAAAGCGGCCGAAGAACTGGCGGTTTTGTCGCCGCTGATCGATGCTGAAATGACCAAGGCCGACATCCGGGAATTGTCCAGGCAAATGGGGTTGCCGACCTGGAACAAGCCGTCTGCCGCGTGCCTGGCGTCGCGCATCCCCTACGGGACACCCATTACGGAGGACGCCCTCGGGAAGATCGAAGCCGCTGAAAATGTGCTGAAATCCCTTGGTTTTAAAGGTTTCCGGGTAAGGCACCACGGCGAAACGGCAAAGATAGAGCTCCGGCCGGCCGATTTTTCGCGGCTGATGTCCCCGGAGCGAAGGCTTGTCGTTGTCAGTGAATTCCGAAGGATAGGGTACGCCTATATTACACTGGACCTTGAGGGCTACACCCAGGGGGCGCTGAACCGGCTGATCGGCTCCCCGGAGGTTTCACCACCGGTCAGTGCGTGGCTTGGCAAGCATGTGAATCGATCGAATGACCAAAACGTTGATGACAACCCAATGGAGGGCGAATATGACAGAAATCCGGATGACGGGAGAGTTGCGGACTGATTTTGACTGCGAGGTCAGCGGCGTGCCGGCCGCCCGCTGGGGAGAGGCCGTATTCAAAGTTGGTGACGAAGAGATCGTAATCGAAGTCAGTGTTGAAAAGGATGTGATTGTGGCGATCATGGCGGGAGACGAGGCCGCCTGGAAGGGTACCCTGGAAGGGCTGAAGCAGTTGTTGAAGGGAGAGATCAAGGCAAGATAAAACAAGAAAGGAGAAGATCGGGCAATGAATCCGTTTGGCCAGAAAATTGAAAGCTTGAGGAAGGAAAAAAATGTCACCAGCGCTGAAGCGGCAAAAGCGCTTGGCATACCGCAGTCCAGGCTGCGGGAGCTGGAGAAGGGGGTCCGGGTACCGACAGAAGGACAGGTGGCGCGGATGAAGGAATATTTTGGCAGCAATGCAGGGGAGCTTGAGTCCCTGATAAAACACTAAAGTCCGAATCAAAATGTTCTGGTTTTTTCGAAATCGATTTCGATCCCGATTTCGATGATCCAAACAAAGATATTTTGCTGAAATGCCGGCGGCTCGCTTTCCCCGGCATTTCCGCTTTTTCCCTGCCTTTTCGTAAACACGCATCTTCTTTTTTGCAGATCACGGCATTTGTTCTTAATTTATTGTTTGTCGCATTTTTTTAGCCATTTCAACGCTGAACAGGTCGAATACGGAATGACATCTCTTTTTGTATCGGCAGGCCGATTGAGACAAACACCATGATATATCGTGAAGAATCCGACAGCCTCGGCACGGTCAGGGTGCCGGCAGATGCCTATTACGGCGCCCAGACGCAGCGCGCCCTGAATCATTACACCATATCGCGGGTTCGCTTTGCACCGTATTTCATTGCCAACATTGCGTTGATCAAAAAACACGCTGCAGTCGTAAACAACAGCCTCGGCCTCCTCGATGCCAATAAGGCGGATGCCATCATCAAGGCGGCCGGCATGGTCATGGCGGGCTGTTTTGACGATGCATTCGCGGTCGATGTCTACCAGAGCGGCTCGGGTACCAACACCAACATGAACGTCAACGAGGTGATTGCCACCCGGGCCAATGAGCTTCTTACCGGGAAGCGGCGAACCCGGTCCCCGGTTCATCCAAACGACCATGTGAACCTCTGCCAGTCCAGTAACGACGTTTTTCCCGCCGCTATACGGATAACCGCATCGCTGCTGATTGCCGGCCGGCTCCTGCCCGGGCTGCGTCGCCTTCATGCATCGCTTGAAAAAAAGGCCCATGCTTTTTCACGCATCAAAAAAATCGGGCGTACCCACCTCCAGGATGCGGTTGTGATGACGCTTGGCGATGAGTTTTCCGGGTACGCCAGGCAGATGCACATGGCTGTCGAACGCCTGGAAGCCGTTCGGGAAAGGCTGCTTGCCCTGCCGCTGGGGGGTACGGCCGTGGGGACCGGGATCAACGCGCACGAGGCCTTTGCTTCACGGGTTATCGACCGGATCGCCGCTGAAACGAAAACCGCGTTCCGCGAAGTGGAAAACCATTTTGAAGCCCAGGCCTGCATGGACACGGAAGTGGAAGTCATGGGCGTTCTTAAAACCATTGCGGTGGGAATAATGAAGGTGGCAAACGACATCCGGTGGCTGGCATCCGGGCCCCGCTGCGGATTGGGCGAGATACGGCTGCCGGCCATTGCGCCGGGGTCGTCCATCATGCCCGGCAAGGTCAATCCCGTTATCTGCGAAGCGGTTATCCAGGCTGCGGTCCAGGTGATCGGCAAGGATGCGGCTGTAACATACGGCGGTTCGGGCGGGTTTTTCGAGATCAACCTCATGCAGCCGATGATCGCCCATAACTTGTTCACCGCCGTGGAAATGCTGGCCGAAAGCGCTTTGGTGCTTGCCGTCAATTGCGTTGAGGGCATTGCGGCCAATGAAGCGAGGTGCGCCCAGAACATTAGAAAAAGCCTGGCTGTTGTAACCGGCCTGGTTCCCTATATCGGCTATGACCGCGCTGCGGAACTCGCAAAAAAGGCCTATGAAAAGGGCATGACCATCGAGGCGGCGGCCCTCGAGGAGCAGCTGATGCCCGTGGACCAGCTGAAAAAAGTGCTCTACGGGGAGCAGTCGCAGGAAGGGCCTTTGTAGAAGCCAAAGACTGATTTTTTATAAGGACAATTTCCCCCGTGTGGCACCGGGCATTGCCCTTGCAACTGCAGGAGAACGCTGATATCTCCATGGCTCGCTTGAACGCGCCCTGTGATAAACGGCAAAGAACACAGGGCGCTTGTCCACGCTTCGCCAGGAGTTATCAGCAACCCCCTGCAATTGTTGCTGCGGGCAATACCCGTTACCACCCGGTTGAAATTGATCATTTGTATAAGGGCAATTTACACTGGAAAGGTGTTCAGTCTCTCGGTATCGGGGTCGAATTTGCAGGACCCCCAGGGGACAGACTTCCAATTACGGGGCATAATTATTTGGCAAACAAAAAGAATAAGAGGACCTGCTGAATGAAGGCAAATGGCTATATAAATGACCAATTCCGTGTGGAGGCGGGTCGGTGCTGCCCGCGGCAACAATTGCAGGGGGTTGCTGATAGCTCTTGGCGAAGCGGACATCAGCGCCCTGTGGCCCTGCCGTTTATAAGTGCCCGAACGAAAATCAGGATTTTTT
>SKZX01000355.1 GCA_007127175.1 Desulfobacterales bacterium | reverse complement strand
CGCCGCCGGGGTAAAAAAATGCTTGCGGAGATCGACAAGCTGAGCCCATGGAAACGCATTCATGTTCCGCATGTCAAAAGAAAATACCCGAATCCCATTGTTCATGACGCGCATACTACCCTTGACGGCTATGAAGGGCCCCTGCGACAGATCGTCCTTCGGGGAAACGGCCATGAAAAGCCAGCGGTTCTGATTACGAACGACTTTGAAAGTCCGGTGGAACTGATCGTTGGCAATTATTCCAGGCGCTGGCGGGTGGAAAATGCTATATCTGAAGCCGTCCGGTTTTTCAGCTTGAACGCCCTTTCTTCGCCGATTCTTGTAAAAATTCATTTTGATGTTGCCCTGACTATGGTAGCTGATACATTATACAGCATGCTGGCCCGCAAATTGCGAGGGTTTGAAGACTGCGATGCGCCGAAAATATATAGGAACTTCGTAAAGGGGAAGGCCGGCATAAAGATCGAAGAAGGCGAGCTGACCGTCACCTATCCCCGGCGGGCCCATAATCCCATTTTGCGCAACGTTCCCTGGCACAGACTGCCGGGATCTGTCTCATGGTTGGATGGTATTCATTTAAACCTCAAATTTAGTTGACAGAGCACCAAAATCTTATATCGTTATGACGGTTAAAGGCTACTCGAAAATCGGTGTTGATTAAAAAGTCAGGATATTATAGTTTTTATCGGCAGAACGGCAAGCAGACATAAGGCCTGTCAACCCCGTTGTGCACAAGCCCCGGATGGACGTGTGCGGCGCGTATTCTTCTGCTGCATGCCGACCTTCAATTCATCCATGTTCCGCAGAAAATTAAGAAAAAGGAGCTGTGACCCGATGGCCGAAAACAGCATCACCCGATTGATGGATGCCATGGACGCCCTGGAAGACGGGATCTATATTGTAGGCAAGGACTGGATCGTCGAGTACATGAACAAGGCCATGGTCAACCTTTTTGGCGAAGGTATCGGCCGGAAATGCTACGAGGTGATCCACCGGGAGGACAGCATCTGCCCCTGGTGCTGCCACAGTGAAGTGTTTGAGACCGGGGAGGAGCGGCACAGCGAGGTTTTCATACCGCACCTGGAGCGCTCGTTCAGCCTGGTTGAACTGCCGGTGGCCAACAAGGACGGCACGCGCTCCTTGCTTGCCATATACCGGGACATCACCCACAGCAAGCAGCAGGAAGCGCGGCTGAAGTCTTCGGAAGAACGATACAAGCGGCTGTTCGAGTACGTGGGGTGCGGCGTGTTTATCAGCACCAAGCAGGGGCGATTTTTGGATGTGAACCCGGCGCTGCTGAAAATATTGGGCTACACGGACAAAAAAGAACTGCTATCCCTGGATCTCGCCACTGAAATCTTTGTCAGGCCCGAAGACCGGAAAACCTACCAGCAGATCGTTGAAAAGCAGGGCAGCGTGGTCGATTACGAGGTGGAATGGAAAAAAAAAGATGGAAAGATTATCCAGGTCCTGATTACCAGCATTGTCCGCTATGATGCCGACGGCAACATAGAAGGCTACGAGGGGATCGTGGTCGACCATTCCGAGCGCAAGCGGATCGAGCATAAAATGCAGGAAGCCATCGATTTTCTGGATAAGACCATTCAGTGCTCCCCGAATGCCATCATGGCTGCCGACCTCAAGGGAAATGTGATCATCTGGAACAGCAGCGCGGAGAAGATCCTGGGCTACAAGGCCGAAGACGTGATCGGCAAGATAACGATCGACAATGTCTATCCCGAGGGGATGGCCCGCACGATCATGAAGATGATGCGCAGCCCCGATTACGGTGGCAAGGGCATTTTAAGCACCTACCCGGTTTTGTTCAAGACAAAAAGCGGCGAGGATATCGAGGGGAACCTGTCCGCAAGCATCCTCTATGACGATCAAGGCAGGGAAATCGCATCCGTGGGCATCCTGGTCGATATCAGCGAACAATTGAACACGGAAAGGACCCTCAGCAAGACCCGCCAGCAGCTGCTCAACTCTGAAAAACTGGCCGCCATGGGGCGACTGACCTCCCAGATCGCCCATGAGCTCAACAATCCCCTGTTCGGCATCATGAACACCCTGGAGCTCATGAAAACGGAGATCCCCCCCGCCAACAAGCGGCGAAAGCTTCTGGACATGTCCATCTCGGAAATCGAGCGGCTGGCGGACATGCTCAAGAAAATGCTGTCTTTTTCCAAGCCCGACCAGGAGGACAAGGTCGAGGTCAATATCAATACCGTGCTTGAGGATATCCTCCTGTTTTATGAAAAGCGCTTCAAGGAAAACAGTGTAAAGGTCAAGACCGCCTTTTGCCCGGACCCGGGAGTCGTCATGGCATCGCGGGACCAACTGCGCCAGGTTTTTATCAATATCATTTCCAATGCCATGGATGCCATGCCCGACGGGGGCCGATTGAGCCTGTCCACCCGGACCCTCGGTCACCAAGCCATGGAGATTACCATTTCTGATACCGGCATCGGCATCGAGGAAAGCGACAGTGAAAAGATTTTTGACTCCTTTTTCACCACCAAGAAGGACAGCGTCAAAGGCGTTGGATTGGGATTGTCGGTCTGTTACGGCTTTATCAAGGAGCATGGCGGGGACATAAAGGTGAACAGCAGGCCGGGGGAGGGGGCGGCATTTATTGTGTCGCTGCCGCTGGTGCAGTCGTCGTGATCCGCAGGGGCCCTGCTGCTGAACCCGGACAGGAGCTCCCTGTGTCACGTTATCCGTGTGGGGGGCTCCCGCAGGCCGGGGCAGGACGCCCGCCCGCTCAGCGACTTACGGCAAGTCATGCGAAAACTGTTGACAGGGAATTAATTCTCCATAATTTTGTTAACAGGGGATTTAATACGCCATAATTTTTTTGAACTTCTGAAATGTTTGTTAATTTTGCTTGTGCCGTCGGTTCAATCCCGTCTTATTTTTTTCGTTGCGATTAGGCAGGGATATTGGCAGCTTAGTCAAAAGGATCCAATTCCAATACGCTTGCCACGAACAAGGAGAACATTGTGATTACACACCTTAATCTTGATGCAAAAGGCCAGGCTGTTTCCGTCCCCTTTGAATACAGCCGGATGTTTAATGCTGGCTATGTTGGCAGAAATCAGGAGGAGGTTCGGAAGCATGTACAGGAACTTGCTGCAAAAGGCGTTCCTGCACCATCGTCGACTCCGGCCCTTTACGCCATTGGTTGCCATTGCCTGTATGCCTGGGATGAAATTGATGTTTATGGCAATGAAACGTCGGGAGAAGCCGAGTATGTGTTGTTTGTAAAAAATGAGAAAACCGTTTATATTGGTATAGGAAGCGATCATACGGATCGTTTTTTGGAAAAAACCGATATTCCGCGGTCCAAACAGATTTGCCCCAATATTATTGGGCGGCAGATCTGGTTGTTGGAGGACGTTGCTGACCACTGGGATGACATTATACTGCGCAGCCATGTTGTCAAAGATGGAAAGGAATTTCTCTATCAGGAAGCGACGCTGGGTGCTATTTTTTCTCCAAGCCAACTCATGGATTTCGTGGCTGAAAAAACCGGCACGAACCTTGAGGGCACCATTCTTTTTTCGGGCACCCTAAGCCTTAAAACCGACGATTTTCTATATGGAGAGGGATTCCGGGCGGAATTGATTGACGATAGGCTGAACCGAAAACTGAAATTGTCATATACCATTCGGGCGCTGCATTCCCTGAACCCGGGGGGAGATTGAAAGGGACTGCAATGGAGATATCCGCCATTCAAATGCAGGTGATTGAAGACAACGTGGACAGCGCCATTGAAAGTGCTGTGAAGCTGATCCGGCAGTGTCGTGGATCTGACCTGATTGTCCTTCCGGAGCTCTGGAACATCGGTTTCATGAGTTTTGAAAAATATCTATCCGCGGCTGAATCAGAAAGTGAAAAAACCTTGGCCGCAATGAAGGAAATGGCGAAAGAAACGGGTGCCTATTTGCATACAGGCAGTTTTCCGCTCAAAACCGCATCAGGCTGCTACAATGCCAGTTTTTTGCTGTCACCGACAGGCGAGGTGCTTGGCGAGTACCGAAAGATCCATCTTTTTGGGTTCAACTCGCAAGAAAGCGATATTTTGTCGCCCGGTGAACGCATCTGCGTCATTGAGACACCGCTGGGCGGTATGGGACTGGCAACCTGTTTCGACCTGCGATTTCCCGAGTTGTTTCGACAAATGGTGGACTTGGGGGCAGAGATGTTTCTGGTATGCTCGGCGTGGCCATATCCGCGTTTAGAGCATTGGATGTTGCTCACCCGGACAAGAGCCATCGAAAATCAATGCATTCTGGTGGCGGCCAATAGTACAGGAGTCAACCGGGGCGTCGCCTTTGTTGGGCACAGCATGATTATTGACCCATGGGGCACGGTTTTGGCCGGTTGTGGCGATGACGAGGCAATCGCCCGGACCCGAATCGATGCTGGTGTCGTAAAAGATGCCAGAAATCGCTTTCCGGGGCTGGCAAGCCGCAAAAATTGGTTACAAAGAGGAGATTTGACATGAATAAAGCAAGGGTGGTCAAAGGTTTTGGTTTATCACTGCTCAGCGCGCTGCTTTTGGTGGCGCTTATCAGTACCCATGCATTTTCGGCGGAAAAGCAGTTCCGCGTTGTGGGAAGCTGGAGCAACCTTACGATGTACAAGCAACTTGAGGAGCCTTTCTGGATGAAGGAACTTCCCGCAGCCACGGATCAACAGTTAACAGCAAGCATGACCAACCTTGGCCAAATTGGCTTCGGTGGCGAGGCGGTGCTGCGGCAACTGGGCAGGGGGACATTCGATGTCGTCCATACGGTAATCAACTACGTGGTTTCGGACTCTCCCGAACTGGCAGGGCTTGATTTCCCGGTTATAGCTCCGGACCTGGATCTGGCATTCGAGGTAGCCGAGGCGTATCGGCCCATTATCGACAAATACCTGCAGCAGAATTTTAATGCCAAGCTGTTGAGTATCGTCCCCTATCCTGCCCAGATCCTTTTCAGCCGGGTGGAAATCGGTGGTCTCGATGATTTGAGGGGAAAGAAAATCCGAGCCAGTGGATGGACAACCGCTAGATTCCTGGATGCTGCCGGAGCCACAGGCGTAACCCTTAGCTTTTCCGAAGTTCCCCAATCCCTTCAGCGCGGTGTCGTAGATGGGGCGGTCACCGGAAGCTTGTCCGGCTATTCCGCTGGTTGGGGCGAAGTCTCGAACTACGTCTATCCCATGCCCATCGGCGGGTGGGACCATGTCATAGGCGTCATGAACCTGGATACATGGAACAGCCTGACAACGTCTCAGCAAGAGTTGATTCAGGCATTGATCAACGAGAAAGTTGAAGTTCCCGGATGGGAGGTAACCTTAAAAGAGACCCGGGAGGGGATCGAATGCCTGACGGGCCAGGAATGCCCATACGGCAGGCCGAACAATCTGGTGGAGGTCCCCGTTACGGATGCTGATCTGGCAAAAGCCAGAAAGCTGCTGATCGATGAGGTGATACCGGCATGGGCCAAGACCGTACGGCCCGCCGTGATCCAGGAGTGGAACGAAACCATCGGAAAAAAAGTAGACATTCAAATTCAGTGATTTTCAAACAAACGGCCGGGTCCGTAAAGGGCCCGGCCCCAAAACGGGCAGCCAATGAAAACCTTTCTCCGGGTCATAGAGTTTTTTTCACGTATCTGCGCATGGGTGTGCGGTTTTTTATTGCTGGCGGCCACGGTGATGATCGGCGTCGAAGTCATTTTGCGCCGTTTTTTCGCAATGACCATCGGTGGAGCGGATGAACTCTCCAGTTACGTGCTGGCCATCATCTGCAGCTGGTCTCTGGGGTATTGCCTTTACCACAAAAGCCATATCCGGATCGATGTGCTCTACTATTACCTGCCGTTAGCCATTCGCAACATCCTTGACACGCTGGCGCTTACGCTGTTTTTGGCTTACATTGGGATGGTAACCTATTTCTCCTGGGACCTTCTGCACACATCCATTATCCGGCAATCAACAGCCAACACACCCCTGCAGACGCCCATGTGGATACCCCAATCCATCTGGTTTGTCGGCCTGGTGGGTTTTACCCTGATTATCGCAGGCATGCTGATAGCCCTCATCTATTACCAGCTCAAAGGAGACCTGCGATCTGCTGAAAACGTTGCCGGATCCCCGAATGTGCTTGAAGAAATCAAACCATTGGATACCACAACCCCGGAAAGCTGACCATGCCCCTGATTATAGCGTTTATCGTTCTCCTGGTTCTGTTGATTCTGAGCGTTCACGTCGCGGCGACGCTAGGCGTTCTGGCCCTGGTGCTGGACAAATTCTTTACTCCGTTCCCGTTGTATCAAGCCATTGGCGAGATTACCTGGAGCGCGAGCACCGATTTCGTTTTGCTGGCCATCCCCCTTTTCGTTCTTTTGGGAGAAATTCTCCTGAAAGCCGGGATAGCGGATAAAGTATACGATGCATTGGACAGTTGGCTCTCCTGGCTTCCTGGAGGAATGCTCCACGCCAATATCGGCACCAGCGCAATGTTTTCTGCAACTTCTGGCTCCAGCGTCGCAACGGCTGCCACCATTTCCACGGTGGCGCTGCCCCAGTCCCGCAAGTTCGGCTACAATGAAAGCTTTTTCGCAGGATCCATAGCCGCCGGAGGCACGCTGGGCATTCTGATCCCACCGTCGATCAACCTGATCGTCTATGGGGTCCTTACCAACACATCCATCCCCCAGTTGTTCATGGCAGGCATCGTGCCGGGCATTACCTTGATGATTATTTTTATGTTTTTCATCCTGATTGCATGTGCGATCTGGCCTCAGTTGGGAAGCAAATCAAGACAGTATACGTGGAAGTACAGGATAGCCAGCCTGAGACACTTTATCCCGGTGCTATTCATCTTTTTCGTCGTCATCGGTACCATATACGCTGGATTTGCCACCCCAACGGAAAGCGCTGCCCTCGGCGTACTGGCGGCTATCGTTTTGGCAGCAAGCTATGGAAAGCTCCGGTTGTCCTTTTTCAAGGCGGTTATCGAGGGAACCATGCGGACTACGGCCATGATCATGCTGATACTCATCGCGGCCAAGTTTCTCAATTTCATTTTGGCTTCCATCGGACTCACCGAAATGCTCAACAGGTTTCTTAATGAACTGGGACTTACTGCGCTCGGCACGCTTATTGTTATTATCTGCGTATACATCGTATTGGGTTTTTTCATCGAAACCCTTTCCCTCATGGTAATCACGATACCGATAGTGACCCCCATTGTCATCAGTCTGGGATATGACCCGGTATGGTTCGGTATCCTCATGATTCTTTTGATCGAAATGGCGTTGATCACCCCCCCGGTTGGACTGAACCTTTATGTTGTACAAGGGGTCCGGCAGCAGGGGAGCATCACGGATGTCATGGTCGGCAGCATACCCTTTGTTTTCATGATGTTTGTAATGATCATTATTTTGATTGCTTTTCCGGGGTTGACGCATATTCTGATCCCGTAAGGTGATAACCCAGATGGCGTATGCAACAATTAACAGTGAATAAACCGGAATACAGGAGAGCATGCATTGAACCCAAAGCATTGGAGCGCAGACAAGTTGCGCCAGGAGATACGGAACGGTAAGTGGACTGGGCAAACCTCAGGAGTTGCAAGTGGCTATGTTCAAGCAAACATGGTAATGCTTCCCAAAGAAAACGCCTTTGAATTTTTATTGTTCTGTAACCGGAACCCCAA
The DNA here is from genome assembly GCA_007127175.1 of Desulfobacterales bacterium. Taxonomy (GTDB): domain Bacteria; phylum Desulfobacterota; class Desulfobacteria; order Desulfobacterales; family Desulfosalsimonadaceae; genus B1SED10-16. Next base: position 1,118 of record SKZX01000355.1, on the reverse strand, counting down.
ACCGTGTCCCGTTCTCGATGTTCTGGAACCCGGCCGTTTTTCACCCAATATTGCCAAAGGCGCTGACGTTCGGACAGATCTTCCCAAATACAGTATTTATAGAAACGGCGTGCTGGAATCCGAGGTACACGATGTCTCAGAAATGTTCGGCGAAGATACGGTAACGTTTTTGCTGGGATGCAGTTTTTCATTTGAAAAGGCTCTGATGGCGGCCCATGTACCGGTAAGAAACATTGAGGAAGGAAAAAACGTATCCATGTATGTCACAAACAGGGATTGCCAAGGTGCAGGGGATTTTTCATCAAAACTGGTGGTCAGCATGCGCCCCATGACGCCCGGGCAGGCCGTCCGGGCGGTCCAGATTACTACCCGCTACCATGTTACCCATGGCGCTCCCGTTCACATGGGGTCGCCGGAGCAGATTGGCATTTTTGATCTGTCCAAGCCCGATTTCGGTGATCCGGTGACGATAAGGGAAGGTGAAATTCCCGTTTTCTGGGCTTGCGGCGTGACCTCAACCTTGGCAGCGCTTTCCATAAAAAGTCCTTTGGCTATCACACATTCGCCGGGGCACATGTTCGTATCCGATTTGCTCGATGAGGAAATGGCGATTTTTTAGCAGTCAAAAAACAAGGTGTTACAACATCAATCAGGGAGGAATTGCCGTGCCCAAACCGGAAATCGAGTTTACCGATTCCGACACCGCTTTCGTGTGGAAATCCGTCGAGATGGGCATTCCTGGTATTATGGAAAAAATTTTGAGCCACGACCTTGAAACGGGCGACTGCACGCGCCTCCTGAAATTCCCCCCGGGAACTGAAACCACTGAAACACTCACTCACGAATTTTGGGAAGAGGTGTGGATTCTTGAAGGGTCCTTGTATGACAAAACGAAGAAGGAAACATACCTTCCGGGTTATTATGCATGCCGGCCCCCCGGTATGACCCACGGTCCTTATTCTATACCCTATGGATGCCTGACTTTTGAAGTCCGCTATTGTAAACCATGATTTTTTTTGAAGCTTTGTAACAGGCGGAAAAAGTTTATTCTTCAAAACCGGTTTTTCCTTTTTCCAACCGGGGCCGACTGACGGGCGGGCCATTCGCCTGCCGGGGGG
>SKZX01000279.1 GCA_007127175.1 Desulfobacterales bacterium | reverse complement strand
CCGAGCGGCTCGCCATCATCGTGCCCGTCACCCTGCTCATTATTTTCCTGCTGATCTATTTCCAGTTCCGGTCAACCGCGGTGTCGCTGATCATTTTTTCAGGGATCACCGTGGCATGGTCCGGCGGGTTTATCATGCTGTGGCTCTACGGGCAGGAGTGGTTCATGAATTTCAGCGTCCTGGGCGTCAACCTCCGGGATCTTTTCCACATCGGGCCCGTCAACATGAGCGTTGCGGTCTGGGTGGGGTTTCTGGCGCTGTTCGGCATCGCGGTCGACGACGGGGTTGTCCAGGCGACCTATCTTGAGCAGCGATTTGCGCAGCAGGCGCCCGATGGCGTTCAACAAATCCGCCAGACCGCCATCGAGGCGGGAACGCGGCGGGTGCGCCCGTGCCTGATGACCACCGGGACGACCATCCTGGCCCTGCTGCCCATCATGACATCACCGGGCAAGGGGTCGGAGATCATGCTCCCCATGGCGGTCCCCATATTCGGGGGGATGCTCGTCCAGACGATGAACCTGCTGCTGGTGCCGACGCTCTATGCCATTTTCAGGGAAAGAAGCGCCCGGCGGCCGGGGACCGGACAACCCGGCTGAAGGGATAACAAGCCAACGGCATTGCAATCGAGGAACCATGAAAAACACAAACCAGGCGTACCTTAATCATTATATCGGGCAGGCCGGGATTGTCATCGCGATCATCGGGATGCTCCTGTTTTCCGCGCCGGCTCTTTTTGCGGGCGGAAAGGACGCACCCGGGATGCATATGGATCAATACCTGCGCATGGCGGCGGAAAACAACCCTGAGCTCAACAGCATCGCTTCCGCCCTTGAAGCGCGCAGGGAAATGATCCCCCAGGCCGGTGCCCTGCCGGACCCGGAAATCAACATCGGTTATTTCATCAACCCGGACGACCCGGACACCGTTCTGGGACGGTTTTCCGTATCGGCCATGCAGATGTTCCCATGGTATGGAACACGGCAGACCCGGCAGGCCGAGCAGCGCGCCATGGCCGAAGAACAGCGCTACGCGCTGAAAAACCGGAGAAACATGATTCTTGCCGATATTCAGACGACCTGGTTCGACTATGCGGCCCTTGAACTGACCATCGGCATTGTCCGGGAATACCGGGAACTTGTCTCAGACCTGGCATCGATTGTTCAAATCCGGTACGAAACCGCCCGTGCCGGAACGGCGGACCTTCTACGGATTCAAATGGAAGACCAGCGCCTGAAAACACGCATTGAAAATCTCGAGGACGAAAAACATGCGGTTCGGGCCGGGTTCAATGAATTGACAAACCGGCCGCCAAATTCTGAAATCATCACGCCGGAGGCGCTTTTACCGCGGCACCCCGCTTTCCCTGACCATGAAATCGCAGCGCTTGTGAAACGGGAAAACCCGGAGCGCCACATGCTTGAAGCACGGGAAAAGGCTGCCGGACACCGTGCGGCACTGGCGCGCCTGGAAGGACGCCCGGACATCGGCATCGGTTTGGAAGTAATGGGGCGCGATTTTACGTCCATGGCCATGATGCCCGATGTCAACGAGGGGTATGTCGGCATGCTTTCCGTAAAAGTGCCCCTGTACCGCAGCCGCTATGATGCAAAGATCCGGCAGGCCCTCCTGGAAGCACAGGCGGTCCGCCACAGCCAAACCCAGCTTGAAAACCGGCTGGCCCGGCAGACAGAGGAGGCGCTTGTCCGCTGGCGGAAAACCGAGCGCGAGATCAGGCTCATAGACGATGCGCTCATCCCGCGCGCCCGGCAGGTTCTGGATGTCCTGAAAGAAGAATATGCGGCTGGCAACGTGGCCTTTGACGAGGTGCTGCAGGTTCAGCGGGAACTGCTCGAACTGTCCATAGAACGGGTGAATGCCCTGGCCGCGCAGAACAAGGCTGTTGTTCAGATCGAATATCTGTATGCGGCCTGGGAGGAGCCTGAAGATGCCGTCCCATGATGCCGGCCCCCGTGAGAACAAAATTCCATCCTGCCTTCCGGGAATCAAAGCCCCAGGGGGTTAATTCAACCCTGTATCCCGGGGCTGCAAAGCCTTCAGGGGGACAGAATTCAATTCTGTCCCCCGGGTCGTAAAACGACCTTTTAAAACAGCCTGCAACCGAAAGCCGTTTGCATTTTTTAATACCAAAGAAAAAAAGAGAGCTGAAAAATGAATAAAATACAAGGTTTTAAAAAATTTTCCACCGGCATCGCCCTGGTGCTTGCCGGTCTTGTTGCCGGATACGTGCTCTTTTCCGGGGGGCATGACCACGGCGTAACAGAATGCCCTGATCACGCGGAAGCCGCCGACGAAGCCGAAATTGCGTACTGGACATGTTCCATGCATCCCCAGATCCGCGAAGACCAGCCCGGCTCCTGCCCTATTTGCGCCATGGCCCTGATCCCCAAATACAAGGAGGAAAGGACGGCCGATGACTATTCCATGGCCATGTCCGAGGCGGCGGTGCAACTGGCCCGGATTCAAACATCCCCGGTAATCCGGGGGGTCCCGGAGAAAAACATCCGGCTTCCCGGCCGTATAAAAGTGGACGAGCGGCGCATCACCAATGTGACCGCCCATTTCCCGGGAAGGATCCGCACCCTTCATGTCGATTTCACCGGTGCGCCCATCCGGAAGGGAGAACCCATGGCCACCATATACTCCCCCGAACTGGTCGGTGCTCAGCGGGAACTCATTGAAGCCTTAAACCGCAGGGACCGGCTCCCGGGCATGGTGGAAGCGGCCCGGCAAAAGCTGCGTCAATGGGATTTGAGTGAAAAACAGATCGCGGACATCGAACAGCGCGGCGTGGTGGAAACCGATATAGACATCCTGTCCCCGGTGGACGGGTTTGTGCTGGCGAGAAACGTATCCAGGGAGCAGCACGTTGCAGAAGGGACCATTCTTTATGAAGTGGCGGACCTGGCATATGTCTGGGCTGTTTTTGAAGCATACGAGGAAGACATCCAATGGATCGCAGCAGGAGACACGGTGAGATTCCGGATGCGTGCGCAGCCCGGGACCATCACGTCCGCGACCATCGACTACATCGACCCCGTGATGAACCCTAAAAGCCGAACCATCGGGCTTCGTGCGGATATTGAAAATAACGGGACGCGCCTGAAGCCTGACATGCTTCTCTCCGGTCAGATCTCCGCCCGGCTGGCCGAAGAAAAGCTGATGGTGCCGGCCGGCGCGGTGCTTTGGACCGGACCCCGCTCCATCGTGTTTGTCATGGACAAGGAGGCGGATCAGCCTGTTTTTGAAGCCCGGGAAGTCACCCTGGGGCAGCGCAGCGGGGACTTTTTCGTGGTCGAAGAAGGTGTTTACGAAGGCGAGGAAGTGGTTTCTAACGGGGCGTTTCGCGTGGACAGCGCGTTTCAGCTGGCAGACCGCTTTTCCATGATGAACCGGGAACCCGGCAGGGGAGTGGTGCCGGTTCATGACCACGGCCCCGCAGATGCCGCCGGAGTCCATGACCATGACGACTTGGCCGTGGCAGATGATCCCGCGGACCTGAAAAGGGAAGTGGACGCGCAATTCAGGGGGGAATTCACCGCTTTGATCCATGACTACCTGGTCTTAAAAGACGCCCTGGTGGCATCCAGTCTTGAGGCGGCAAAAAATGCCGGGGGAGATTTCATGCAAACACTGGGGGCCATCGGCGAACACCGGATGAGAGGCGATGCGCACATGGCATGGATGTCGATTTACAGCAATATTGAATCTCATGGCGGACCCATTGCGGACAGAAATGACCTGGAGCAGGTGCGCAATGATTTCCGGTTTTTAAGCGATGTTATAATCGACGCGGTCAAGACGCTCGGGGCCGATGATGATTTTTACCACCTGTTTTGCCCCATGGCCTTCGGCGACGAGGGTGGGCACTGGATCAGCGACGTCCCGGATATCCGAAACCCCTACCTGCCGGAAACCATGCTCCGCTGCGGCGTGGTGAGGGAAAAACTGAGCTTCTGAAAATTGAAGAAGAGATGCGCCAGAGATCAGCGCATCTCTTCTTCCACATGTTGAAAAAGGGACTGGATTGCCGGCCTTATGGGCGGCAATTCTGTTTTGATGACATTCCAGACGATACTCAAATCTACGCTGAAATATTCATGGATGAGCTTATCACGCATTCCTGCCATATATTTCCACGGAACGCCCGGCGCCTTTTCCCGAAAGTCATCGGGAATGCGTTTCGCTGCTTCGCCAAGCACCTCCAGACTTCGTACGACTGCATTGATTGTCTTTCGATCCTCAATAAATTCGTTGTAAGAAATCTCACGGGTAAATTCTGCCGTCTCATCGATGGAGACGAGAATGTCCTGCAGATAGTCTCGATAGTCTCTTTTCATAACATGGCCACCTCATCTAAAATGTGGCGGCCGATATGCGGCTTGAGCGCGTCCTTGGTCACCAGGTCAACGTCTGCGCCCAGCAACTCCCCCAGAAGTTCCTCAAGCTCAAGAAACTTAAAGAACCCAACCGGTCGATCAAATTCCACAAGAATATCGATATCGCTTCCGGGTTTTTCATCCCCACGGACATGTGAACCAAAAACACCTATTGCTGAAACGCCATACTCGCTTTTCAGCAAATCCCGGTACCGCATCAAAACGGCTTCTATTTCTTTCAAACGGTTTTTTTTCATGGCGCCACCGTGAAAATTAACCTTTCAGGATCGAACCGCTGCGCATCTACAAAAATTAAAACACTCTGCATCCCATGCATTTTTTGAATAACAACCAAGCCGGATCCGGCATTAAATTTATAATATCATAAAATGTTGATTTAAGTATATTATACTCTCAAGGACAGCCCGGTTTGTCAAGTTTATGCCGCATTTGGGTGAGAAACGAATAAACATGGCGGTTTGAAACAGAAAAAAACAGTTTTTCCGGGATACTTTAACTACAGGGCTACAACCCTGCGATTTCATTCAAACCATTTGTCATACAGCTTTATGAACCCAGGACGCGACGATGCTATGCGCAGGCTTGGGCGCGCAAGGGCTGCTCGCGACCGGGAGACCGGTGCCAGCGCCAGGCAACACCGTTGCCGCAAGGCTCGGGCGTGAGGTAGCCGCGGGAAACAAAATCGGCGACCGTCTTTCGAATCAGGCGTTTGTCGCCTTCGAGAACCGCCGCCATCCGATCTTCCAGGACGGGCCCTGCCGCGTCCGGGTCGCCGTTTAAAAGGGCGGATTCCACGAAGCCCAGTTTTTCCACGAGGTCGTTTTTCAGGATCGCAAAAGTGATGTGCATCCGGTGATGCCCTTCCACGCGCATTTCATCTGATGGGGAATTTCTTCCCGTTCCGTATGCCGTTAGCATCTCCTGCCACCGCCGGTTGATGTCCGCCTCATACCTCCCGACAAAGTCCCGGAGGTCCCCGGGCGTTACGGCCGAGGTTTGCACCACCGCATCATTGGCATGGTACTGGGACCAGTCGTCCGTTAGGATCTTCAGGTCATACTGCCCGATGTTCTCCCGGACGGTGGTGCCTGGAAAGGGGGCCAGGAAGTGGTATCCGTAAAAGGTGTCCAGACTGCGGGCAAAGGCGTCGGTCCGTTCGAGGCTTTCCAAGGTCTCCCCGGGCAGGCCCACCATAAAGGACGCGTGCGCCTGCATGCCGGCCTGCTTGCACATGCGGACCGCCGCTTCGGCCTGATCAATCAAAATACCCTTGCGCACCCGCTTGAGCATGTCCGGGCAGCCCGATTCAATGCCGTAGCTCACGCTGTCGCACCCGGCTTTCGCCATGAGATCAAGCATTTCCTGGGTGACCGTGTCCACGCGGGCAAATGCGCTCCAGTCAAATTTCAGACCCCTTTCGTGAATGCCGGTGCAGATGTCACGGACCCGGTCGGTATCCGAGGCGAAAAGGTCGTCTGCGATATTGATCCGCTCAAACCCTAAATCCAGGATGTCTTCCACTTCATCCAGCACGGAAGCGGTGCTGCGGCGGCGGAGCTTTGGGCCCACCATTTTACGGCCGCTGCAGAAGATGCACCCGTAAGGGCAGCCCCGGCCGGTGATCATGCTTACCGGGAATCCCAGCGCCTTGTAGCGGGATATGGGCATGAGACGTCGGGCCGGCAGCGGCAGGCGGTCCGGGTCGTCGATAAACGCCCTCCTCCCGTTATCGACGATTGCACCGTCCCTGCGGTAGGCGATGCCGGCAATACCGCCCCATCTGTCCGGATCGGCCATAACCGGCACAAACTGCGCAATCGTGTCTTCGGATTCCCCCCTGAAGATCACGTCGATTTCCGGGTGGTGATTCAGCGTCTGTGCAACGGTAAAAGAGACATGGGGCCCGCCCATCATCGTGAGGATGTCCGGGTTGATTGCTTTCACGTCCCGCAGGATGCGCCGCGCGTCATGGAAGTTCATGGTCACACTGCCCGAACCCACGGCGTCGGGCTGAAAGGCTTCAAGCTGGGCTGCAATTTTTTCCCGGGAATACCGGGAGACAATGTAATCGAGGATTTTCACCTCGCAGCCCGCTGCTTCAAAAGCGGCGGCCACATATCCCAGCCCCAGTGGCGGAGACGGCAGTTCTTCGAGCGGATACGGAGCGGCGATCAGGGCCACGCGCACGGTCATTCTCCCGGTTGAAAGGATGAAGCGGATCTTTGCGATGCCGATGAAAACATCATGTCCTCGTCTGCGTCAAAAAAATAATGCGCAAAAAGATTTCAAAGCCTGACAGGGCTTTTTCAATCACTCCTATAAGGCCCTTTACCTTTTTTGTAAACAAGATTTGACGGCTTCGTAAGATCCCTAAATCTGATTTGCGGCCGGGATCTGAAAGACTTGACCGGGAACCGCTTTTCTGTGTACACCGTATCAAAAGTCTTTTTCACTGCCGCCGGTGTTGATTACGGCAACGCTGATATGGCAGCCTTCAACACATCAGGCTTCAATATCAGGCATACGGGGCAAAGAATGTCAAATGACGCAAAAACCCGGTGAAATTATCATTCCCCGCGAAAAAGCGGTTTTCCGGATGGACGGGCAGGGGTACTGGCGAAACGCTGCCGGCCGGTTCAGAAACAAGAAAATCATTGACCACTTCCACCGCTCCATGTCCAAAGATGAAAACGGTTTTTTTGTCTGCCAGGACAAGGGAGGGGTGTTCGAAAAGGTGTATTTCCCATTCGAGGAAACGGCCCTTTTCGTCTTTGACGTGATTTTTGGGGATCAAACCGACCTGGTGCTGAACACCGGGGAAACGCGCAGGCTCATACCTGAACAGCTTTTTACCCGAAACGACAACCTTTATGTCAAAACGCCGGAGGACCTGATCAAGTTCTCCGAACGGGCATTGATCAAAATATCGAAAAGGCTGGAAGACTCGGAGACCGGCCTGGCCATCCGGATCAACGGCCGGCTCTGCCCGGTCCCCCCGCATCAACCCTGAGGCTGTCGCGGTCCGGCACCGGAACAGGAGCCGCTTACGGACGGTCAGATCTTGCCGCGGGCCTGGGCAATCCGCATGTATGTTTCCATCCCGTTTTGCGGCGGCAGGTAAAGAGAGGCTTCAGACTTGCGAACAAGGGATACCGCTTCCACGTCGCAGGTGGTCACGCACAGGCCGCAGCCGATGCAGCGCTTCAGGAGGACTTCAGCTATCCCGTCCGTCATTTCGATTGCGTCCATCTGGCACCGGTCCAAACAGATTTCGCACCCGGTGCAAAGGTCTTCATCGATGCGTGCGTAATAATTGCTCTTGACTGCTTCCGCAGGGTTCTCCTGCATTTTCAACGACCGGAGCATGCCGCAGCAGTCCCCGCAGCAGGAGCACATGCCCCCCACCTGCTGGGAGTTGAAGGGCTGCATGACCAGCCCGGCTTTTTCGTTTTCCCCGATGATGCGTTTGGCTTCATCCTTGTCGATATACCGCCCCATGCCGTTGTCCACGTAGTAGTTGCCGTGGGACCCGAAAATGAAGCAGGCTTCCAGGGGCTTGTCGCACCCCATGTCCATTTTCTGGGCGGTGGTCCGGCAGATGCACGGCGCAATGGCGATGACGCTCTGGGAATCGATGATGGCCATGGCGTCTTCATAGGTGGCCACCGGCTGCTCCGGCACGATCTCCGCGTTGATGGGAATGGAGCGCATCACAGGCGTGCCCGTGGACTGGAAGCTTTTTCCCAGCCCTTCTTCAAAATACGCGTAAAGGTCCTCGGCCAGCTCCCGGTCGACCGTATTGAGCTGAAATTCAAAAATCCCCACGACAAACGGTATGGCCGAATAGCGGGCCAATTCCCCCTTTTTGTGGCGGAACAAAAGGCCGCGAAGCGCCATGTCCTCCAGATGGGCGGCCGCATCTTCCGGATTTCTGCCCGTCCGGGCGGCCACGGATTCGGGTGCTTCCAGCATGGGCGTCATGTCCAGAAAAAGCCCGGCGTCATCGGGTGTAAAAAGCTTCTTTAAAATCCGGATTTCCACGCCGGAATCGGTTGCCGGGTATCCCGGGCCCATATCGTCAAGGCGCTCCCGCAATTTTTCGTAAATATCGTTCATTGGTTCTCTCCTTATCCTGTTCATGACTGACTGCTGTTCATGACCGCTGTTTTCTGATCCCAACCGATCTCGCCCTGTTTTTTCCTCCCAAAACGCTCGGTATCGGGGTCGAATTTTTCACACCCCCACGGGGCAGACTTTCAGTCTGTCTCTGGTGTTTGGACATACACTGCCCCGTAGGGGCAATGCAATGCAGCCGGTGGTTTCAACCACCGGAAATGCTGATATCAATAGTTGCATTGGCGTCCTGAAGAGACGACATTCAACATGTATCGTCCCTTCAGGACTCCGGTTTTATTGCATCCTTTATTACCGGTGGTTGAAACCACCGGCTATATTATGTATCCCCTCCGGGGAT
>SKZX01000153.1 GCA_007127175.1 Desulfobacterales bacterium | reverse complement strand
ATGCGCAAGGGGCTGCCCATCGTGGTGGTCATCTGCAACGACCTGGGCTGGGGGATGATCCGCCACAGCCAGGAGATCCGTCTCGGTCACGCCATCGAGGCGGGCACCTGGATCGGGCGGGTGGATTACCACAAGATGGTGGAAGCGATCGGCGGGAAAGGGTATCTTGTTGAAAATCCAGCGGATATCCGTCCGGCCCTCCAGGACGCCTTTGCTTCGGGAAAGGTGTGCCTGGTCAACGTCATGACCGATCCCACCACCATCAGCCCGGGCAGCATGGCCCTGGCCAACGTGGGGGCGTACAAGGCATAGCGGCCGTGCGGGCGGCCCGGCCGCCCGGTATGGACTGATGAATATCACCGGCAGATGAAGGAGCGGATATGGACCCCGTCGTGATTGACCAGGTGCAATTGAACTTCAGCCCCCAGGGACTCATGGTGATCAATGCCGCCATCGGGCTGATGATGCTGGGCGTGAGCCTTGATCTGAACATGGCCGATTTCAGGCGCGTCCTCGTGTCCCCCCGGGCGCCGGGCATCGGGCTGGCGGCCCAGTTCATCCTCCTGCCGGCGTTCACCTTTCTTTTGACGCTGATTCTAAGGCCCCACCCTTCCATGGCGCTGGGCATGATCCTGGTGGCGGCCTGCCCGGGGGGCAACCTGTCGAACATCATGACCTACCTGGCCCGGGGCAACTGTGCGGTCTCCATCTCCATGACCGCTGTCTCGACCGTGGCCGCCATCGTCATGACGCCGCTCAACCTGTCCCTGTGGGGCAGCCTGAATCCGTATACGGCGGAAATCCTCCGGACGGTCCGGTTGAGCCCCGTGGACGTTTTCATCACCGTTTTTGTTATCCTGGGCATCCCGCTGATCATCGGCCAGGTGCTGACCCGCACGTTTCCGGGGCTTGCGGACCGCGTGCGCCGGCCGTTCCGGATATTCACGCTGGTCTTTTTCGTATTGATCGTCTGCGGTGCGCTGGCGGCCAATTGGCAGAATTTTCTCCAGTACGTGGGCCTGGTCGTGTTCGGTGTATTTGTCCACAACTTCATTGCGCTCAACCTGGGCTACTGGGCGGGGCACCTGGCGGGCCTTGCCGAAGCGGACAAGCGGGCGGTCTGCCTGGAAGTGGGCATACAGAATTCCGCTTTGGGCCTGGTGCTGGTCTTCAACTTTTTCGGCGGTATGGGCGGCATGGCCATCGTGGTGGCCTGGTGGGGCATATGGCATATCATCGCCGGCCTTGCGGCCGCCTTTATTTTTTCCCGCAGGCCCCTGCCGGAAGCAACGGGTGCGGCTGACGGCGAACGGTGCCGCTGAACCCATCGAAAAGTCGTGTTCAGACGGCTTTGAAAAAAGTTCAAGATCAAGGCTTGCGCAACTTTTGAAGAATTGAGAGTACTTATGTGTACGTGAGATTCTTCGGAAATTGCGCATAACGCAGATATTGGACTTTTTACAAAGCCGTCAAGGTTAATTTCATCCGGTCGGTGTTGGGTTCGGGAGCTACCCCCGGCAACTGCGTGAACATGGGATAACGCTAAGGCTCGTGGCGCGGTATCCTGGAAACTCGCCCCGCCTGCGGCGGGACTCAAACAATCCAGGACGATTTGCTCCGCTGCGCCAAGAGCTGTCAGCAACCTCCTGCAATGTCGCTGGTGGGAACACCACCCCGAAAAAGGAAATTGGTCAATTTTGATGACTTCACGATTGTCCGTATCTGCATCGCGCGCACTGTCCCCCTGGGACTTCCAAGACACTTGCCGGAAAAATCAAAATCGCAATCGGAAAAAATTACGGCGCGGTACCAGCTGCTGTGGTTCGATCGGGAAAACATTTGTTGAAATCCGGTATGAACACATGCGCTATTTACTGCAAAAACACCCCTTCGGGGGTGTAGGGTGCGATGCATTCGTAGAAGTCACTATCAGACGGTTTTGTAAAACGGTCAAGATCAAGGCGCGAGCAATTTTTGAAGAATTGATCGTACTATTCGTACGTGAGATTCTTCAAAAATTGCTCGCAACGCAGATATTGACCGTTTTACAAAACCGTCAAAGTTTGAAGTGGGCGCGGATCTTGTACACATCCGTGGCGGGAAGGTTGAGGATGTCGATGCCGCCGGTCTTCCCGGATATTTCCGCCAGGCATTCCGAAATGGCCTCCCGGGAGGGGGCGATAAACGTAAACCAGACATTGTAGGTGTTCGCCCGAAGGTAGTTGTGCGTGACCCCTGGGTAGGCATTGACGACCTCAGCAAAGCGGTCAAGCTTTTCTTCGGGTACCTTTCCCGCGCAAAGGGTGCTCACATAGCCAAGCTTTTCAGGGGAAAAGTTGCCGCCGATGCGGCGGATGATGCCGTTTTTCTTGAGCCTGCGGACCCGCTCGATGACATCGTCCTCGGAAAGCCCCAACTCCCCGCCGATATCCGCAAAAGGATGCGCGGAGACGGGAAAATCGGATTGGATCCGGTTCAGTATCCGTTTGTCGGTCTCATCCATTGGCGCCATGGCTATTTGCTGCATGAAAGATAGTTGATATTCACCCGACGCACCCTCGGTCCGTCAAATTCGCAGAAGAAAACCGTCTGCCAGGTGCCCAGCACCGGTTTTCCGTCTTCAATGGCAAACATAACGGATTGCCCGACCAGCGAGGCTTTGACATGGGCGGCGGAGTTGCCCTCGGCATGGCGGTATCCGGCTTTCATGGGCGCTATCTGGTCAAGGATCATGAGGATATCGCTTTTGACGTCGGGGTCGGCCCCTTCGTTGATGGTGATGGCGGCCGTGGTGTGCGGCACGTACGCCATGACAATGCCGCTTTTGAAACCGGACGCCTTGATTCTGCTCCTTATATCGCCCGTGATATCGAACAGTTCGATTTTTTGGTTGGTCTTGACCCTGATGGTTTCCGTTTTCATCCATCCCCCAAATAGGAAAGGACCCTGCTTTCAAGGCAGGGCCCTTTCAAAGAAATCAAGAATATGCCCGGGGTCAGCGTGAAAGCTTCCGATTTACACACATCCGGTGGGTTTCGGAAGACCGGCCATTTTACATGCTCCCTTGCCAGGACCGGAGGGAAACAGCTCATAGATGTGTTTCAGCTTGAAACCGGTGAGCTTGGAAAGAACGCGGACCATTGGTGCGATTCCGTTCTTCTTGTAGTAGTCCTGAAGCACATCGATGACTTTCCAGTGTTCTTCAGAGAGTTCATCAATACCTTCCTGCTCTTTTACATACTGCACCCAGTCCTTGTTCCAGTTCTCAAAAGAATCGATGAACCCATCTTCGTCGATGCTAAACGTGTTTCCTTGAAATTCCACTGTTGGCATTTACGTATCCTCCTTTAAGTTAATTTTCCATATACTGCCTGATAATATCTGTCCATGATATTGACGTGCATGATTTGTAAATTACGTAAACTAATAGACATGACCTGAAATGTCAATATTAAAATAAAGCATATGACCATATCAGTATTCTTTCGGCGTTTTATTCAGCTCCTCAAGGGTAAAGACAGGGCCGTCCTTGCAAACCAACTCCTTGCCGATATTGCAGTGGCCGCAAATGCCGATTCCGCATTTCATGCGGTTTTCCAGTGACATGATGATCTGGTCATGACCATAGCCCAGCTTATCAAGAACAGGCTGGGTGAACTTGATCATGATGGGCGGTCCGCAGACGATGGCATACGTGTCCGCAGTCCCCGGAGGCGCTTCCTGCTCCGTGATGGCCGGCACAAACCCCTTGTGGTATTTCCAGTCCGGGTCATCGGTGCCGTCGACCGTTATGTGCATGTGGATGTCGTCCCGCTCGGCCCATGCCATGAGTTCGTCCTTGTAGAGGAGCATCCCCGGCGAGCGGGCGCCGTAAATAACATGGATATCCTTGAACTTTGAACGGTTGTCCGGATGCAGCATGTGCACGATGGAGGAGCGGAGCGTCGTGAACGCAAACCCGCCGCCGATGATGACCACGTTTTTCCCCTCCAGCAAATCCCACGGGTAGGAATTGCCCATGGGTCCGCGGACGCCCATCACATCGCCCTCCTTCATGGCATGCAGGTAGGATGTGACCTTCCCGGTCTTGAAGACGGTGAATTTGACGAATCCTTTTTCAGTGGGTGAGGATGCGATGCCAATGGGGATCTCGCCCAGGCCGGCAATGGAAAGCTCGGCAAACTGCCCGGCACGGTAAGCGAAGTTATCTTCGTCACCGGGGTTTAAAAAAACGAACTTGAATGTCTTTAAGCTTTTGTCTTCGGTTTCGACCGTAATTTCATCGATTCGAACCGGGTATGGTAAGTACGGATTGTGCACAATAACCCCCTTTATCCTGTCACGACGTGACTGCACAGCTACATGTCTCGGGATCATAGCTGTTCATCTTGTTGCAGATTCTGCGGATGTCAATGTTGACCGGGCACAGGCGGACGCATCGGCCGCAGCCGGTGCACTGGATGCCCTGTTCAAACTTGTCCACGTAGTATTTCAGCTTGTGCATGAAGCGCTGGCGAACCCTCGCCGTCTTCGTCCCCCGAGGGTTGTGCCCGGATGCATGCAGCGAAAAAAGCGGGTACATGCAGCTGTCCCAGTTTCGCATGCGGAAACCGGATTTCCCGTAAGTCTCGTCCTGGACGTCGAAGCACCAGCAGGTGGGGCAGGCATGGGTGCATGTGCCGCAATTGATGCAGGCGAATGCCTCGGGCTCCCATATGGCGGCTTCCGCCTCGTAAAGGTCGTTCAATGACTGGTTTGCAAGGTTGTCCGTGGAAATTTCAGATTGAATTTTTGCCTCCGCCGCCAGCTTCAGATCCTCGATTCGGTTTTCCGCGCCTTCAGCCGGCCGCTGCCACCCGGCGTCTGCCGCCAGCTTTTCACCTTTCTCGGTTGCAATGCGGGCCAGGTAATGGTCCCCATTGTCCACCAGCATGATATCAAGGTTCTTATCTGAAAAAGGCCCTGAAACGGCGCTCGTGCAGAAGCAGGTGGGGCAGGGGGTGCTGCATGCGAGCCCTACAAGGGTCGTAGCCTCAAAATTTTTGAGCCAGTAGGGATCCTTGTACTCCGGTGTATCAAAATTCCTGCGGACAACGGCGTATGCATCCGCATCGCAGGGGCGAATGCCGATCACCGCCCGCGGCTGGCTGTCTTTTTCAGGCTCCCTTAAGATGGCGTACTGCTCATCCGCCTTGTCCAGCGAGAATTCGAACATCACCTCGCTCTGGGGATAAAGAATAGACCTTGCTGAAAGCCGGGTGTTCATATAATCCAGATCGGGCTTCTGTCCGGAATCAAGCGTTTTAAACAGGTGATAGCCTTTTTCTTTCACGGGGCCAATGAGCCGGAAGGCCTTTTCCAGTTTTCCCAGGCCTGCCTCCAGTTCGGATTTATCTATCTGTATGACTTTCATGGTATATGCCCTTGTCACTGAATGATATTCGTGTGCATATTGACTATATTATTTAATAAACTGCTCCGGGTCGTCCGGTTTGAAGGTGTCCAGCGGGGGGCGCTGATCGGTTGTGAGGCCCGCTTCCCATCCGAAATTTTCGAGGCAGTCCTTTTCCAGTTTTTTGGTCAACGCCCTGACATTGATCCCCATGGGGCAGCTTCGTACGCAAGCGCCGCAATCGGTGCACCGGCCGGCGCAGTGATACGCCCGCAGGAAGTGAAATATCCGGATGTCTGTGGGGTCGACGCTTTTGCCCACCCACTGGGGTTTGGATTCATCGACAAAGCAGGTCGGGCAGTAGCAAAGCGGGCAGGCGTTTCTGCAGGCATAGCATCGGATGCAGTCTGACAGCAGGTCCTCGAAATAGGCCCATTTTTCATCCGGGCTCATCTCCTCCACCTTCCTTACTGCCGCATAACGGTCCACCTCTTTTTCGCTTTGCTCGGGGACTTCATCGGCGATCAGTTCATCGTAAATCACGGGGTTCCGGTGCATACACAGCGCGCAGTTTTCCTGGAGCACATCCGCCCGGTCAAAGGTTTCGGAAAAGCCGGCCCCGGAAACGGTGACGGTTTTCCCGGCTTCGTCCTCCACCAAGGCTTCGATTTCTCCGGGGACCCTGGCCGTGATTTTATGACGGTCGATCATGCCGGTGCAGGGTACGCCGATGATATAAAGCTGATCGCGGCTGATCTTGTTTTCGACGATATGCACCGCCAGGTTCCTGGCGTCGCACCCCTTTGCGACAATGCCGATTTTTTCCTTACGGTCGGTCACGTAATTGGCGAGATTGATCCCGCAGTTGCCGTCCCATGCGAAACGGTCAACATCGCCCGCATTCCCGGCAAACATGGGTTGGTGCATCATCGGCACGCTGCCTTTAGCAAACCCGATGACCATGTCGACCTTGCCTTCCTTCAGCAGGCGTTTTGATATCTCCCTGATCTTGTCCGTATACGATGTCATCTTATGCAACCTTCGGTTTTGTTTTCATGTATTTCTTTTCCTTCGACGTCAGGGCCAGGGTCGCTTCGGTGACCTGCTTGGCCACCTCGACAAATTTCGTGGATTCAGCCGAAGAAATCCATGAAAAATGCAGTCTTCCCGGTTCGATGCCCATGTGTTCCAGGAGGTTTTTCATAAGGGTGAATTTTCTGCGTGCATAATAATTACCTTCCAGGTAATGGCATTCACCGGGATGTCAGCCGGACACCCATACGGCGTCGGCCCCCTGGCGGAAAGCTGCCAGCACGAATTTCGGGCTCATCCGTCCCGTGCAGGGAATCCGTATCACCCGTATGTTCGACGGGTATTCCATGCGGCTGACACCAGCGAGGTCGGCTGCCCCGTAACTGCACCAGTTGCAAAGAAAACTTATGATTTTGGGTTCTTTTTCAGACATGTATAGCGCTCCTTGTCGGCGTGTCCAATTCTTGTATTATACCGCTTCATCCATTTCGAATATCTGCGTGAGGATCTGGTCCGTGTCAAACCCCTTGAGATGAATCGCCCCGGAACGGCAGGAGGCGACGCAGAGGCCGCATCCTTTGCAAAGGGCCGGGTTCACTTCCGCTCTTCCGGCAAACCGGCCATCCTCGGTGAACTTCGGTGCTGAATAGGGGCAGATGCTGACGCATACACCGCAGGCGGCGCACAGCATCTGATCCACCATGGCAACCGTACCGCTGCTGAATATGGTCTTTTTGGCCAGAAGCGTCACAGCCCTTGCAACGGCGGCTTTTGCCTGCGCAATGGATTCATCGATGGGTTTCGGGTAATGTGCAAGCCCGCAAAGATACACGCCGTCCGTTGCAAATTCGGACGGTCCGAGCTTGGCGTGTTTTTCAATGAAAAAACCGTCCGCGTTGGTGGCGACCTTGAAGAAATTGGACAGTTTGTCGTCGGTGTTGGGAATGACCGCGGTCGCCAGCGTCACCATGTCCACGTTCAGTTCCAGCGGCATGTTGAGAATATGGTCGGTCACGTTTACCGTGAGCCTGCCGTTTTCCGCATTGACCGCAGGCTTGCTGTCAAGGGCGTAGCGGATGAAAATGACGCCCAACTGGCGGGCTTTCTTGTAGAGCAGTTCTTTTTCGCCGTAGGTCCGGATGTCCCGGTACAGGATGTACACGTTCATTTCCGGGTTTTTTTCCTTGAGCTGTATGGCGTTCTCAATGGAATGCGTGCAGCAGACCCGGGAGCAGTACATCCGTTCGGGCTCCCTTGAGCCGACGCACTGGATGAAAACGGCGCCGTTCACAGATTTCAGGGCTGGATCGTCATCCATGAGCTTCTTGTCAAGGTCAAGACTGGTGACAATCCGTTCGTCCGTGCCGTAGCCATATTCCGTCGGCGTGTAAGGGGATGCGCCTGTGGCGAGCACGGCCACCCCGTGCTCGAGCCGGGTGTCGCTGCCGTTTGATGAAAGCGTGGACTCGAAATTGCCGACAAAGCCGTCAACATTTGCCAGCTGCGTGTTCAAATGCACGTGGATGCGATCGTCCGCCTCCACGGAAGCAATCATTTCGGAAAGTTTTTCCTGAATCACTTCGCCTTTGGCGGTCATGAACAGCTTGAGGGCCTGTCCGCCAAGGCGTTCGCCCTTTTCCACGAGGTGGGTTTCATACCCCTGCTCTGCAAAACTTTTTGCGGCTGCCATGCCGGCAATGCCGCCGCCGACAACCATTGCCGTCTGGTTGACCGGCAGTTCAACTTCGGCAAGCGGATCCTGAAGGGCGATCTTGGAAACCGCCATTCGGACGAGGTCCTTGGCTTTTTCCGTTGCCATTTCCGGGTTGTTCTTATGGACCCAGGAGTCCTGGTTCCGGATGTTGGTCATTTCAAACAGGTATTTGTTCAACCCCGCAGCTGTCAGCGTATCCTGGAAAAGCGGTTCATGGGTTTTCGGCGTACAGGCCGCCATGACAATCCGGTTGAGGCCCTTTTCCTTTATCAGTTCGACCATGTTGTCCTGGGAGTCCTGGGAACAGGCAAAGAGCTTGTCCGTGGCCAGTTCCACGTAGGGCAGGGTCGAAGCGTATTCAACGACCTTGGGAACATCGACCACGCCGGCAATATTGGTGCCGCACTGGCAGATGATCACTCCGATCTTTGGCCGGTCGCCCAGTACGTTGATTTCGGGCACGGCTTCCTTTTCTTTGGTGCAGGTGTTTCTTGCTTCGGCCAGCAGTTCGGCTGCGGCGGCAGAAGCCGCACTGGAATCAACCACGGCCTGGGGGATGTCTTTGGGGCCCTGGAACGCGCCGGAAACGAATATACCGGGCCGGGATGTGGCAACGGGTGAAAACGTGGCGGTATCGGCAAAGTTCCCTGCCGTCAGTGAAATCCCGAGTTTTTCAGACAAGGCGACCAGGGCTTTGGGCGTCTGCATGCCTACCGAGAGGACGACCATGTCGAAGATTTCCGTCTTCAGCCCCCCGTGTTCAGTT
>SKZX01000431.1 GCA_007127175.1 Desulfobacterales bacterium | reverse complement strand
TTGGGGTTTTCCAAAAGGGATTTAAGGTACTGCAGTGCTTTGGAAAGGGAATACCCTTCGGTAATGCGTGAATCAACCGTAAAAGTCAAATCAATCATTTTCCTGGAAACCAAGCTGCCGTCTTTTTCTGCAACGTTAAATGCTCTTTGTTTGCTTAAAACGATAAAAAGTGAAACTGTGCCTCTTTCATACAAGGGGTGATAAACAGGTCCCAAATCCAAACTTCCCAGGTTGGCGATAAAAACGCTGGAAAACAGCGGGTCTGCATTCACCAAGGATTTCGGCAGCAAACCCCACTTGTGAAGAAGTTTTTCAAGCGCGAAAACCATACTCAAAATTCCGGGGGGAAGCTTGAGCAGGGTTTTAATCAAGTCATCTTTTTCCGTTCGTTTTTTATCGCGCACCTTGTCGATAACCCGGTTTATTTTTTTGACCACATCCCTGAGCGTGTCTTCCGGCTTGAAAGTCAGCTTGACAACGACCTCTTCCCCCCCTTCGACCAATTCCTGCTTGATGGTGAAGGAAGCCTGCAATTTTTTTCGTGCATAGAGCCGTTTCCCCAAAACATATTGGTTAAGCGTTGGATGATGGATCCCGGTGCGCAAGAGGGCGGCGATAAGGAGCACAAAGACGGAAATTTTTTCGTTCTCCGCAAGGCTGTTGTAATGATCAATATATTTAAGGGTTTCAGTGATATCAAAAGCTTCCGTCAAAAACACGGAAGCCTCCTGCCTTGATTTCAATACATAGGGTACGATTTTTTGTGTGGCGCCCACGTCAGGGACCCATTCGGCATCGTGTTGCCTGTTTCTCGGCAGCAATCGAGCCAAAAAATGCTTAAATTTTCCCATGGGATGAAAGCCTCCTGAATTTAAAAAAAATGGAAACGCTGATTTCGGTGCCGGTCTTTACTGAACCGCCCGTTCAAAAAGGGTTGCCGCCCGGTAAAATACCCCTTTACGGTCCATGGCCCTGTTAAAAATCAAGATGCCGCAGACAGCGCAGGCAATGCCGGCCAGTACATCGAGAACATAGTGGTGCGAGGTATAAACCGCGGCAAACCATATACCGGCCGTTATAACGGCAAATACTATGTTAACGGCTCCCAGCCTGTTTTTTACGCCATAGAATAAAACAAGAATCGGGTATGAAGAATGCAAAGACGGCATGGCCGCAAAAACGTTAGAGCTCTTGGCGTAAATCGAGCTGAACACATTTATACCGAGCAGGGCATCGAAGCGCGCCAGACCTGCTGCATTGCCGGGTGTGTCCGAAACGAAATCAAAGCCGTGCAGTTGAACATACCACGGGGGTGCTGCCGGATAAAGGTAATAAACAGTAAAGCCAAGCAGGTTTACCAGCAGGAATGTGAACGAAAAATAAACGAACTGCCTTCGGGCGGTAAAGAATAGAAATAGGGCAAAGACCAATGGAAGTGGTACCCATGTCAAGTAAAAAACCCCGCTTGCGGCATCGAGGACCCCGTGGGTGTAGTCCAGAAAAAACTCGTTGGGCGTTAACAGCAGTCCATTGCTTCTGATTCCAAACAAGGCTTTTTCCGCATTGTAAAGGCTTTCAATGCGGACCGTGCTGAACCAGTAGTTCGGAAACGCCTTCATGTAGTCAAAAATTACCCAGTACACGATGTAAACGGAAAACCCGACTACCAGTTTCCTGCTGGAAGGGGAAAGGAAATACAGGACGTTCACGGTTGCTGTAAGCACTAATTGATCATATTGAAAGCCGACCAGCACATAAGACAGCAGCAGGTATCCTGCTGAAAGAACAAGCAGCGTCAATGCGCTGCGTTTCGTAACGCTCCTGTCCGCAATCGTTTGGTCAGCAACCGGTTTCATAAAGTTTTTCACTTGCAGCAAAGGCTTTTTTTGCATGCCGGAGCCTGTTAATGGCCGTAATGTTTGTCAGCAAGGCCATCAGTGCTAAGGGAAATGTGAAAATGAAAATTGGTTCAAAAACGTGAAAGGGAAGGCCGTTGATGACTATTGTGTAGGTTGAACCGGTAAGCGCGCTGGCGCTGCCACAGGCGATAGCGGAAAGACCGAGCAGGATAATGCGCTCGGGTCGCTGCATCAGGCCGTCACTGCACGCTGCGCCCAATCCTTCCGAGCGCGCGCGGGTGTAGCTTACCATCATGGAACCGCAGAGCGCCAAAAACGCTAAAAGGGCGCTCAGCAGGCGCTGATGGGCGACAAGATAATAGCAGATGCCCAGAAATATGAATATTTCACTGTAGCGGTCGATTACCGAGTCAAGCATGGCGCCGAAGGTGGAGCGCATGTTTCCGAGGCGGGCGACCTGGCCGTCAAGCAGGTCAAAAAAACCGGCAAACAGAATCAGTGCCCCGGCCCAGCCCACATACCCCAATTGGTCCCTGTTTGACGGCAGGGCGCCGGCTATGAAAACGCCGGTCACGCAGATGCTCAGGATAAGCCCCATGAGGGTAACCGCATTCGGCGTCAACCCGGTTCTGATGAGAAACCGTGCAACCGGGTTGACGCTCCCGTATACTGCTCGATGCAGCCAGTCCCTTACCGCTCGCCCATTCATAAGCAACCTGCCTGTATTTCATTAAATGACGGCTTCGCAAATACCCTGTTGGTAACAAACGATGTTGAAATAAGAAGGCCATAAAAACCTTATTCAACATAAGGTGGCAATCCCCGTCCAATATCCGCGTTGCGCGCAATTTGTGCAGATATTGGAAATGCAATAGCAGCATTTCAAAAGAGAAACGTTAGAGTGTCTGGCAATAGAGGGCTATTTGTAATACAATGTTTGTGCATATACCTGCCGCCGCATCATCAGCCGTCACACCCCACCCTCCGGGAAGCCTCTCCAGCCTGCGGATGCAAAGGGGTTTTACAATGTCAAAAAAACGAAACAGGATCAATCCGGCAAGCAGGTATCCCGGCGTAACCGGTATGAACAGCAGGCTGGTTCCCATGCCGGCTGCCTCATCGATCACCACTTTTCTGTCGTCCTTGCCCCATATTGGCTCCATGGCATCAGCCGACCAGACGCTCAGGGCCAAGAGCGCCATCACCAGCAATGGCTGCCATAAGATATACTGGCTTCCTTCATTGCGAAAAACCACATACCATAAAGCGCAGGCAGCGGCAGCGGCAACGGTTCCGCCGCCCTTTCCAATGTATCCGATACCCAGGCATGTTGAAACCAGTTTTTGTGAAAGGCGCATTGACGAACCCGTCAGCATTCAGAATGCCTGCACCGGCGCCGAAACCGCCCCTTCACCCGTCATGCAACGCAGCGTGTTCTCAAGATTGGCCAACTGCCTGAAAATGTCGTTTACGGGATGACGGCCTTCCGGTACCTGGGGTGACTTGTAATAAAAAGAAAGCCATTCCTGTATGCCTGTCATACCGGCTCGCTGGGCCAGGTCGGTGAACAGGATCAGGTCCAGTACAAGCGGCGCGGCAAGAATGGAGTCACGGCACAGGAAATTGATTTTAATCTGCATCGGGTATCCCAGCCAGCCGAAGATATCGATGTTGTCCCAGCTTTCTTTATTGTCGCCGTGAGGCGGGTAATAGCTGATGTGTGTTTTGTGGCAGAGATTACCATACAACGCCGGATTTTCCTTTGGGCGGAGAATGTCTTCCAGCACACCGAGCTTTGAGACTTCCTTGGTCCTGAAATTTTCCGGGTTGCTCAGCACCAGCCCATCCCGGTTGCCCAGCATGTTGGCGGAAAACCAGCCTTTTATACCCAGGGCGCGGGCTTTCAATCCTGGGGCAAGAATGGTTTTCATCATGGTCTGCCCTGTTTTCAAGTCCTTGCCTGAAATGGCCAGGCCATTGGCTTCCGCCATTTCCACCATTGCAGGAATATCAACTGTCAGGTTCGGTGCGCCATTTGCGAAAG
Organism: Desulfobacterales bacterium; assembly: GCA_007127175.1. Classification (GTDB taxonomy): domain Bacteria; phylum Desulfobacterota; class Desulfobacteria; order Desulfobacterales; family Desulfosalsimonadaceae; genus B1SED10-16. The sequence goes on along the minus strand of SKZX01000431.1, from coordinate 5,071 downwards.
GCACGCCGGATTTCAAAGCGGCATAGGCATATATCATGCTGGGTGAAATACGGGGATCGCTTCTCCGCAGCCCTTTTTCAAAGGCTGAAACCGTCGCGTGCACATCGGCGGGTTCCGTATAGACCTCGGTCGATCCGCACCATATCATAACCAGGCGATCGCAGCCCCTCTCGGACTTGAAATCCCGGATATCCTGAACGAGTGCTTCCGCAAACGCATACTTGTCAGCGCCTTTTTTAAGATTGGCCGCAGCAAGGTTTTTGACATAGGTTTGATCAAAAACAGCTTTCATGGGGCGGATCGCCTCCAATGCCGGTTTGATTGACTCCAGCAAATCCGGCGCCAGCACCCCCGCGTTTACAGACGCTTCATATACGTTATCTTCGTAGACATCCCAGCCGCCGAATACAAGATCATCCAGGCCAGCAAGGGAAACATAGTCCTTGATGAGCGGGCTGCGCTTTTCCGATCGCTTCCCCAATCGGATAGTTCCCATCTGCGAAAGAGAACCCACGGGTAGTGAAAGCCCCTTTTTGAGCACCTCCACACCAGCGATTAAGGTGGTGGCCACGGCCCCCAACCCGGGAATCAGCACGCCCAGTCGCCCTTCGGACTTTTTTATTGAATTGTTCATTGTGTGTTTTTACTTTTAATTGGCCAAAAGCTTTTTTGAGGCGTTCCAGCCATTGATGCTTCAGCGGTCACGGTCTGGTTCTAAGCACATTTGTGTGTCTTTCGTCAATCCTTATTCAAAGGCTATTAAAATAGCCAAAAAATTTCCTGGCGTCCTCGTTTATCATATAAAGCGCGGGAACCAGCAAAAGGGTCACAACCGTGGCGAAAAGGACGCCGAAGGACATACTGATCGCCATTGGAATCAAAAACTGGGCTTGAGGGCTTTTTTCCAGCATAATAGGTGTGAGGCCCGCAAATGTGGTTGCCGATGTCAGGACAACGGCCCGGAATCTTGCCTTGCTGCCGGCAACAACGGCGCAAAAGGTGGTCGTACCGGTACAGCTGCAATTCCGATTGATACGGTCGATCAGCACCAGGGCATCGTTCACAACAACCCCGGCCAAACCTACCATTCCGAAAAGACTCATAAAACTGATGCTGAACCCCAAGACCAGGTGTCCGATCACAGCCCCGAGAATACCGAAGGGAATGGCCGCCATTACGATAAAAGGCTGGAAAAAGGACCGAAAGAGCACGGCCAGCAGCACGTATATACCCAAAAGGGCGATAATGGCATTGCGGTAGAGCGCGATGAAAACCTCGGCTTGCTCCCGGGCCTCCCCTTCCATGGCGTAATGGAGGCCGGGATAACGTTCTGCCAGTTCGGGAAGAAAATCATTTCTCATAAACCGCCGGACTTCATTTGCATTCACGACGGTTGCGTCAACATTTGCAGTGACTTTCACAACCCGTTTTCGGTTGGATCGATCAATGCTCATATACCCTTGCGTCATGGTGCTCCGTGCGACCTCCGAAAAGGGGACTTCTCCCAGGGAAGGGGTTCGGATGCGCATGGAAGCGACTTTTGACAGACACCGCCGCTCATTTTCAGGATAGCGTACAAGAACCCTTACCTCGTCATGGCCCCGTTGAAAGCGCAGGGCTTCCGCACCATAGAACCCGTGGCGGACCTGAAGCGCCAGGTCGCCATGCATAAGGCCGGTTGCGGATGCTTCCGGTTTGAGCGCAATCTGCAACTCGGTTTTCCCGGCAATATAGTTGTCCGCAATATCAAATACACCTGAAAACGTTTGAAGTTTCTCTTTAAGCGCTTTTTTTGCCGCTACAAGCAGCAAGGGGTCATCCATTGACAGGTGTATTTCGATAGGCGTCCCCATATTTCTGAAATCGCTTGAAAATACAATTGATTCGACATCACTGATGCTGCCCAGTTGGTCGCGCCACAGGTTGCAGAGCGCTATGGATCCGATATCCCGTTGGTCACTGTCAATGAGCTGAACAAATATCGTCGCCAGGTGGCCCCCGAATTCGCTGTCGCGCACCAGGTCGTCGTTTAACGGGTCCACGTGTGCACCAATAATGGTGATGCTGTGTTCCATCATTGGTGCGGCATGGTCCCCGCGGCGGCGGTCTTGTTCCTTAAGCATGGTTTCGGCCGCCGTTTCAATTTGACGCGCCACTTCCAGGGTTCGCGACTCAGGGGTTCCCGCAGGCATGGTCAGGGCGCACCGCATGACATCGTTTTCAATGCCTGGAAAGAAGGTGAACCTGACGATGCCCGCTGCCAGCAATCCGCTCATGAGCATCAACACGGCGATACCGGTCGCTATCGTCATGTATCGCCATTTGACGCAGATTTTCAAAATCTTGTCATATGGGTGGCCGATAAACCAATGCAACGCGACAGACATCCGTTTAGGTCGTAGATCCGATGACGCGATCATGCCCTTGCTTCGCTGCAGGTGAGCCGGGAGGATCAAGAGGGATTCGATCAACGATCCCAGCAGAACGGCAATGGCGACAACGGCGACGTTGCGCATTATGTTGCCGATTACACCGCCGGCCACCATAAGGGGCCAGAACGCCACCATGGTTGTCAAGATGGAAAAAACAATCGGTTTTCCCACCTCCAGGGTGCCATCGACCGCGGCCGGAAACGGTTTCATGCCTTCTTCGTGCTTTAAAAAAATATTCTCCCCGATGATGATTGCATCGTCTACAACAATCCCGGCCACAAGGATAAACGCTAATAAAGACACCATGTTCAGTGAAATGTCGTAATGCGGCAGGAAAATCAGACCAAAGGCAAAGCTGACGGGAATGCCCAGCGTTACCCAGAACGCAAGGCGCACATTCAAAAACAGGGCAAGAATCAAGCTTACCAGTATAAGCCCGATGAGCAGGTTTTTCATCAGCAGGTCAATACTGCGGCTCGTCATGGCGGACATGTCCTGAAAGCAGTCCATTGAAATGCCGTGGGGGAGGTCGGTGCGAGCCTTTGCTACAAATTTTTTCACCTTTTCGGCCACATCCAGAACGCTTTGGTCGGCTACCCGGAATATATTGATGATTATCGCGGGCTTTTGCTGGAAACGCGCAAAAAGGTCGATATCCGCGAACCCCTCACGGATATCTGCGATTTGCGCTAAATCAATCCGGGTGCCGTCAAGGCGCGTGATGATTGGAATGTCCCGGTATTCATGGGCTGAGTAGCGGCGTCCCACTGAACGGATTAATATTTCACCTTCCGCGGCTTTCACGCTGCCGGCCGGCAGGTCGAGAGTCGATTCGGATATCGCCTTTGCGACCTTTCCCAAGGTAAGTCTATATTTCCGGAGGGTTTCTTCCGAAATTTCGACATGAATTTCACTGGGCCGATGGCCAACTAGTTCCGCCTGAGTGACGCCCTCGATGTTTGTGATATCATCTTTGACCCGCTGGGCGATGTGTTTGAGGGTTGCCTCCGGTGCATCCCCATAAACGGCGATGCTGATAACCTGCTTGCGCTGGGTCATTTCCTGTATTTTCGGCGTCTCGGCCTGCTTCGGCAGGGTTGTCATGCGGTCAATTTCACTCCTGACATCCTCGAGCAATTGCTTGACATCCGCCCCATAAATGACTTCAACGACAATGATTGCCAGGCCTTCCCTGGCCGTTGAATCGATTCTCCGGATATTTTCAATGCCGGCAATGTTTTCTTCGATTGGCCGGATTACACCATCGACCACATCTTCCGGGGAAGCGCCCGGATAAACCACGCTGATCTGGATTTTGTTCAGGTCTGTTTCCGGCAGAACTTCAAAGATGATGCCAAACGCTGTGAGCGTCCCGGCTGCCAATATAAAGACCATCATGAGGTTGGCGGCCACATGATTTCCGGCAAACCAGGAAACGATAGTTTTCATCTATGACCTAAAAAATGTTTTGTGGAAGGAGCTAAAGGGACGGGCATCATGCCAGGGGTGAAGGGCTGTCCGGAGAAAGGAACCCGTCAGGCTGATCAAAAGAAAACCGTTTTTCGCGAAACAGCCGGATGCAGACATCGACAACATCGGGGTCATAAAGCCGCCCCCGGTTGCCTGAAATCTCCCCCAGGGCCGATTCAAGGCCAAGGGATGCACGGTACGGCCGGTGAAACATCATGGACTCTACCACGTCCGCCACAGCGACAATGCGGGATTCGAGCAGTATGTCCTGGCCTGAAAGGCCGTTTGGATAGCCCGACCCGTCCAGGCGTTCGTGGTGCTGGAGGGCGATTTCGGCAATGGGCCATGGAAATTCGATCTTGTTGAGAAACTCCCATCCCGCATGGGGATGGGTCTGGATCATCAAAGACTCAAGCCGGCAGATGCTCCCCGGTTTAACAAGGATTTCGATGGGCACGGCCATTTTGCCGATATCATGGATAAGTCCTGCAAAATATATCCCCTTGCACTGATCCTCGTTGAAACCCATTTCCCGGGCTATCGTCCTGGAAAGAAGGGCAACATGGCGCTGGTGCCCGCCCGTGTAAGGGTCCTTTTTTTCCACGATCAGGGAAATCATGTAGATGGTGCCTTCAATGGTGGTTTCAAGGTTGTTGAGGCTGCTTTTCAGCTTTTGCTCCACGGCTTTGCGTTCGCTGATTTCATTGTTGAGCTGCGTGTTGATCGCCTGAAGCTCCCGGGTGCGATCCATGATTTCCTGCGTGCGTTTTTCAACCTCGTCCTGGAGGTGCTCCCGGTGGCGACGGTTTTCCCGAAGCAGGCGGGCCCTTTCAAGGGATTTGTCGAGGGCATGCTCAAGGACGGCCATGTCCTGAATGGGCTTTAAAATATAGTCCCAAGCCCCCAGCCGGAGGGTTTTGATCACGTCCCGGATGTCCCCGGTGCCCGAGATCATGATAATAGGTGTTTCAGGCGCTTCCAGGGTAACGGCTTCCAGGACTTTGAAACCGTCCATTTGGGGCATTTTCAGATCGCACAAGACGATGTCCGGCTTTTCACGCCTGAACAGTTGAAGGCCTTCCTGGCCGTTTTCGCTTTCGACAACCTCGTAGTCGCTGTCTTCAAGAAAAGCGGCAATGTTTTCGCGGAAAACGGTTTCGTCATCAATG
>SKZX01000406.1 GCA_007127175.1 Desulfobacterales bacterium | reverse complement strand
TCGCTGACGGTTTCGACGACGTCTTTAAACTGAAAAACCTCGAGTTCGCCGGTTTCTTCACTGTATTGTATTTCAATGTCGATCCTGTTGCCGAATTTTTTCTTCACCGCAGAACGCAGGGCTTCCTCCAGGGTTTTGACAAGCACGTTAAAATCGATCCCCTTATCCCGGCTGACCTGTTCGATGACGCGTTTCATGTCATTTATCAGCATGTTTTGTCTCCATTGTAATTGACAAGTCTTGCTTTTGTAATATCCTGATACGGTATGGCAACGGATTCCGCACCAAGCATATGAAGTACGTAATCATCAAGGGTTCCCAGGAGTGTGCCACTGAAATTTCTCTGCCCGCAGAGATCCCGCCGGGTGCGTATTTTTGCGGTTTCCCCGGCAAATCTTTTGAAATCATCTATTTTGGAAAGCGGCCTGTCCGGTCCCGGTGATGATATTTCCAGCATATACGGGATACCGGCATCCAGCTTGATTTCAAGAATGTCTTTGAGTTGGCTGCTGACGGCGGCACAGTCGGCAATCGTGACCCCTCCGGGCTTGCCGATATAGACCCTGAGAACCCAGCCGACAGGCTCCCTCTGGTACTCGACATGGACCAGTTCCATGCCCTCCGCGGTGCAAAGGGGATCAGCAAGCCCCCTTACCATTGCCTCAATCTGTTCCGGCGCAAGTGGCGTACTTTTTACCATTGCTGTTTTTTTTGCTTTTTCCGTTTTTCTGCGTTTTTTCATAACCGTTTTTTATAACGATAAGGTTGCATTTTTTTAAGAAAACAAAAAACGGGCTTTCTGCCCGTTTTGATCAAATACTCTACGTTTACGGTCCGGCCTTGTTTCAAGGGTTGTCAAGCCATCACCCTTGAAACTTGATGACTTCGCAAAAAGTCCAATATCTGCGTTACGCGCAATTTCCGAAGAATCTCACGTACGGCCAAGTACGATCAATTCTTCAAAAATTGCGTAAGCCTTGATCTTGGACATTTTTCAAAGTCGTCTGATCTCGACTTTTTACGAGCCCATCAAACTTGATCCCACAAACACAAAATGGAGCGGGCAACGAGATTCGAACTCGCGACACCAAGCTTGGGAAGCTTGTACTCTACCAACTGAGCTATGCCCGCCCATTATTGGTCACCCGCTAAGCTACGTAAAAAAAACTGTTTTGTCAATATCAAAATACAGAGCCGTCGCATTGCCAGGTACGCCTTCAATGCTGAAACGGGTTCCGGTTGAAATCTGGAGACGTTTACTCCAGCATGTCGCGGATGGCTTTCAGTTCACTGCGGATTTCTTCCATGGCAGGCGGTCGGGAAGAGGTGTCGGCGGGGAGGGGGATTGATCTCAAATGTTTTCTGGCCCCTTGGATGGTGAATTTTCTGTCATAGAGCAGGTGTTTGATTTTCAGGATTTCTTCTATATCTCTTTTCCGGTACAGCCGCTGGCCGGATTCACTGCGGCTTGGGCGGATACTCTTGAACTCCGATTCCCAGAACCGGAGAATATATCCGGCCAGGCCGGTAATGGCGGTTACTTCCCCGATCTTATAATACAGCTTGTCGGGTATGTTCACATCGGATTCTGGATGCATGCGGAAAAATAAAATTCAGGTTGTCAGTTGCAAGTCAATACCGTATCGTTTATCCGGGTGCAATCCGCCGGTTGCGGGCAACACGCAAAGCGTTTCAATCGAGAATGATCTTACCAGAAAATCACAAATGTTTTCAAGTAATAATCTGAATTTACCCACAACCCACAACCTACAACTTACAACTTACAACCTACAACCCACAACCTACAACCTACAACCTACAACCTACAACCTACTCCGGCAGCCCCGCATCAAATACGGCCAGCAGTTTTCCGGTGATCCCCTGGTGAAGGGCATTGACCGGCCCGTCCTCGAGGGTTTGTTCATGGGAGCGATACGTGATGCGGATGGAAATACTTTTCTTGCCGTCCGCGATCGGCTTGCCCTTATAGACATCAAATACCGTGATATCTTCAATGATATCCACATTGGAGGCTTCAATTTCCTTCACGACCGCGCCGGCCGCCACATGCTCGTCCACAATCAGCGTCATGTCCCGCGCGGTGGCCGGAAAACGAGGGATCGCGGCGAATTCAGTTGCTTGCGGCACGAGCGCGAGAAGCCTGTCAAGGTCAATTTCAAACGCGAAAACCGGTTGATGGATGTCGAACCGTTCCAGCACAGAGGGCTTTATTTCCCCGACAACGCCGATTTCCGTGTTGCCGGCAAGAATGTTTGCGCCATGCCCGGGGCAGGTATAGGCGCATTGGTTCCGCTCGAGCTGTTCAAAGTCGGCAGGCCTGGTCCGAAGTGCACTGAAAAAAGACTCCAGTACGCCTTTTATGTCAAAAAAGTCGCAGGCAACCGTTTTTTCATGCCATGACCGGGGATGCCGTGCGCCGGTCCATACGGCCGACAAAAGGCCTGTTTCGTCCGGCAGGCGCTCCGTGCCGTGGCTGTAAAAAGCCTTTCCCAGTTCGAAGAACTTCAGGTCCCGCTCCTGCCGGAAAATATTTTTCTGGCAGGCTTCAAGAAGTGAGGGGATCAGGGATGTGCGCATGATGGACTGGGTTTCGGAAATGGGGTTGACAATCGGCAACTCGTTTAGCCGGCTGTCTTCTTCCGGCATTTCGAGTCTTTCCCCGTTTTTCGCGGTAAAGCTGTAATGAATGGTTTCATTGAAACCGAAACCGGCCATCAGTTCACGGATTTCAGCTTTCAGTGCAAAACTTCTTAGCGGCGGCTGCGTTTTTGCAGACACAGCGGGGAAGGTGGTGGGTATATTATTGTAACCGGAAAGCCTTGCCACTTCTTCCATCAGGTCTTCCGGGCGGCTGACGTCCACCCGGAAAGACGGGCGGTGAACGTCCATGGCGTCATTGTCCCTGTGGGTGACGGCAAATTCGATCGCGCCGAGATACCCGGCGATTTGTTCCGGGGCAAGGTTTGTGCCCAGGTGCCTGTTGGTGTGCTTGGCGCTCAGGCGGATGGGCTCGATTGCCTGGCGGCCCGGATACTCATCAATTATGCCTTTGGCGATGGTACCCCCCGCAGTTTCAGCCATCATCGCAGCGGCACGGTTCATGGCAGAAACCGTTCCTTCAGGATCAACGCCCCGCTCGAAACGATAGGATGCGTCCGTGGACAGGCCAAGCTGCTTGCCGGCTTTTCGAATGGAGACCGGATCGAAATGCGCGCTTTCAATCAGCACGTCCGTGGTCGAATCGTCAATTTCCGAATTTTCGCCCCCCATGACCCCGGCAACTGCCACCGGGGCGGAACCATCGCAGATCATCAGGGTTGAGTCCTCAATGCGGCGCTGCTTGCCATCCAGGGTGGCAAAGGATTTTTCAGCTTCGGTTTGGCATGTCCGGACCACGATGCGTTTTTCCGAAAGCCGGTTGAAATCGAAGGCGTGGAGGGGCTGCCCGGTTTCCATCATCACGTAGTTGGTGATATCGACAATGTTGTTGATCGGCTTCAACCCGACAGAAAGCAGCCGTTTCTGCAGCCACGCCGGTGACTGCCGGACCCGGACACCTGTCACGAGGCGCGCTGAGTATCGGGGGCACATGTCGGGGTTCTCTATGGTGACGGATGTCAGTGCATGGATATCCGGGGGGCTTTCCTTGATTACAGGAACGGGTCGTTTCAATGTGGCGCCGCACAGGGCGGCCACTTCCCTGGCGATACCGGTATAGCTCAGGCAGTCGGGACGGTTCGGGGTCAGCCCGATTTCAAAAATGGTAGCCGAAAGCCCAAGCGCTTCAGTGAGCGGTGTTCCCGGAGGGATGGCATCATTTATCGGCATTATTCCGGAGGCGTCCGGCCCGAGGCCGAGTTCGGCTTCGCTGCAGAGCATGCCTTCCGACACCTGCCCGCGGATCGTGCCGGTTTCGACCCTTGTACCGGTGGGCAGCAAGGTTCCTGGCAGGGCACATGGCACATTCATCCCGGTTTTAATGTTGGGGGCCCCGCAGATGATCCTGAGGGTGGCGCCGCCGGTATCAACGCTGCAGCACGAGAGCCTGTCTGCATCGGGGTGGACGGTGATGTCCCGGATCGCAGCGATGACGATATCGCCCAGATGTTCATAGGGATCGGTGACGGCTTCCACTTCAAACCCGGCCATGGTGAGCATGTCCGCCAGGTCAGCCGGTCTTTCGGTTATGTCGACATACTGGCTTAACCAGTCAAGGCTGATTTTCATTTTAAAACTGCCTCAAGAAACGGATATCACTTTCAAAAAACATGCGAAGGTCGTTGATTCCGTATTTAAGCATCGCGATTCGCTCCACGCCCATCCCGAAAGCGAATCCCCGGTACCGGGACGTATCGTAGCCGACGTTTTCAAAAACCGCTGGATGGACCATGCCGCAGCCTAAGACTTCGAGCCACCCTGTACCTGAACAGACCTTGCAGCCTTCCCCCCTGCAGATGACGCACTGGATGTCCACCTCGGCACTGGGCTCCGTGAAAGGGAAAAAACTGGGCCTGAAACGCAATCCGGTTTGCGCATCGAACATCTGCTGCACAAAAAGGGTCAGAAGTCCCTTGAGGTCCCCGAAAGAAACGCTTTCGTCGACGAGCAGCCCTTCAACCTGATGAAACATGGGGGTGTGGGTCAAATCGGAATCGCACCGGTACACTTTTCCGGGGGCGATGATCCTGATGGGGGGGGCATTGGCCTCCATGAAACGGACCTGGATCGGCGATGTATGGGTTCGCAGAACAATATTTTCTGAAATGTAGAACGTGTCCTGCATGTCCCTGGCAGGATGATTTTTGGGGATGTTCAGGGCTTCAAAATTGTAGTAATCCGTTTCCACTTCCGGGCCTTCCGCAATATCGAAGCCCATGCGTTCAAAAATGCCGCATATGCGCTGCGTGATGCGCGTGACCGGGTGAAGGGATCCCCGGGGGGATAACCGGCCGGGGAGGGATACATCGATTGCGCCGGTTGGATCTTTTTCGGATAAGGAAAGTTTCGAGATCGCATCTTCGGCCGCGTTTTCAATGGCCTTTTTTGCCTGGTTGGCCTTTTTACCGGCTTCCGGGCGCTCAGATGCCGGCAGCGCGGCGATATCTCTCAAATATTGGGTGACGATGCCTTTTCGCCCGAGATAGCGGACGGAAATATCCTTGATTTTTTCAATATCGCCTGCTGTTTCGATTTCCTCAAGCGCCTCGGCCCTGATCTGTTCGATGGTCTTGTTCAATGTGAAACTGTATCCGATTTGCTATGGTTCCGCCCTGCGTGCCAGGCCCCTTTGTTCGCTCGCGTGTTCATGCAACGGCAGACCGGCGGTTCCCAGGTGAGGTTTCAGGGTGCCGGTAATCTTACAGATGATCGGACGCCGTTGCGGCAATCCTTGAAAACGCGTAGGGATCGGAGATCGCCAGGTCTGCCAGGACCTTTCGGTCGATTTCGATGTTCGCTTTTTTTAAGCCGCTGATAAGCTTGCTGTAAGAGATATCGTTCATTCGGGACGCCGCATTGATCCGGACAATCCAGAGCCTTCTGAATTCTCTTTTTTTAACCTTGCGGTCTCTGTAAGCGTACATCAACGCTTTGTCCAGGGAATCCGCCGCAGTGCGGAAGAGTTTGCTCCGGCCGCCCCTGAAACCCTTGGCCAGTTTCAATACCTTTTTCCGGCGGTGCCTCGCCTTGTATCCTCTTTTAACTCGCATGGTTTTGCTCCTGTTTATGCATATGTAAACAGCTTCAGGGTGTTGTTACCCGTAGGGAAGAAGTCGCCTGACCTGTTTCAGATTGGTTGCGTCAACAAGTTGTTTTTGCCGCAGCGCACGTTTTCTTTTCCGTGTTTTTTTGGTCAATATATGGCTCGCATGGGATTTTGAAAAAACGAACTTCCCTGAGCCCGTGCGTTTGAACCGTTTGGCGGCGGCGCGGTTGGTTTTCATTTTAGGCATTGTCATGCTCCTTATACACATATATTGTTAAACGTCAAAGGATGCCTCATTGTTTATTAAACGTCAATAAAAAATCACATGGCGCGGTAAAATTGCCATCCGCGCCATGTTTCCAGGTTCATACATCAGAACCTGTTTCACAATTATCTTCCGGCCCAGTCTCTTTGCGGGCGTCTATTTTCAAAACCCCGAAATACTTGTGTATGTCTGCGGCTTGAAACAAGGCGCCGACGAGATTGTGAACCGACAACCGAATGTTGAGATGGACCCTGAAGTCGTGGCTTGCCGGTATTCGGCTCAACCCGTTACGGGGGGGTGTTATTGTGCCCGCGAGACCGGATTGTATGGGTGAAAACTAAAATATTCGGTTAAAGGTATGCAAATACAATTAAAATCATCCCGATTCAGTCATATCTTCTATCCTGGACCGTTTGTCAACAAGGAAAACAAATTTTTTAATGTTTGATGGACGCGTAAAATAAGTCGTCAATGTTTATTTCGGGCTCAACACCATTGTCATGGTCCTGCCCTCCATCTTGGGATGCTGTTCTATTGCAGCAAATTCGACGGCTTTTTCGGCTATGTCCTGCAAAACGTCCCTGGCACGCTCTGTCATGGTAATCTCACGGCCACGAAACATGACCGTTACCTTTACCTTGTTTTTCTTGTCGATGAACCGTTTCAGATGGCCAAGCTTTATTTCAAGGTCATGGGTGTCTGTTTTTGGGCGAAGCTTGATTTCCTTGATCTGGAAGGTTGCTTGCTTCTTGCGGGCCTCCTGCTGTTTTTTGTCCAGCTGATACTTGTACCGGCCATAATCCATGATTTTGCATACGGGCGGGTTTGCACTGGGGGAAACTTCCACCAGGTCAAGCCCGAACTCCTCTGCAGTGGTAATGGCGGAATTGAATGGTATGACACCCAACTGGTTGCCCTCAGGATCAATGACCCTGACTTCTTTTGCCTTTATTTCCCGATTGATTTTAACTTGTTTGTCCGTGTTCCGCTGCTTGGCTATTTGACACCTCCCGAATCATTTCCGGTTAATAATAACGGCTGTTGCAATGCTTTTTATAAACCGGAATCTATATCACAGAACGTGGAAAATGCAAGAAAAAATAGCGTTTTTCATTGCGATTTCCAAAAAATGGGGTATCAATGTCTCTTGTAACAAAAGCCCCCCGCTGCGTATGCCGGCAATAAACGGCAGAAATAAAGGCATTGGTTTTCAATTGCCCCGGCACCGGGAAAATAGTGACCGGACTGTCCGCTTTGGCGGCGCTGAGACAAAGGGTGGGCATACAATGCGTGTAAAGGAAGAAACGGAGATTGTCCCCATATCGCCGGATGCGCCTTTTTATTTTCATTGCGGGCCGGAGGTGCCATGTTTCAATGCCTGCTGCGGGGATCTGAATCAGTATCTTTCCCCATATGATGTTTTGCGGCTGAAAAAAAATCTGGGTGTTTCCTCCCCGGTTTTTCTCGATACCTGTACCGTTCGCCATGAAGGCCCCCGGTCAGGCCTGCCTGTCGTGAGCCTTAGGCCGAAAAATACACCTGAAATGGCGTGCCCGTTTGTGACGGACCAGGGGTGCCGGGTTTACGCGGACCGACCGGCTTCATGCCGCATGTATCCGATCATGCGGATGGCGGCCAGGGACCGGTCCACGGGGACGATTCGTGAAGAATACATGCTGATGCGCGAACCGCATTGCCATGGTTTTTCATCAGGGCGCCCCATTACCGTCAATGCCTGGATGGCGGATCAGGGGCTTATCCCCTATAATGCGGCCAATGATGATTTTCTCCGGGTTCTGGGCGTCAAGCGGCGCGACTGCCCGGGCATCCTGCCACAACCGCTTTCGGACCGCATATTCACGGCGCTCTATGATTCGGACCGGTTTGCTGAAACCATTGCGGGATGCCGTTATGACAATGACGAGGCGTACCTGCGCGACGCATATGAATATGTAATCGGGTGTTTGCAGCAGCATGAAAAATAAGGTTGCGATATTGCTCGGCGCCGTCAAAGGGCTCGGCAAGGGTATCGGGCTTGCGCTGGCGAAAAAGGGCGCAAGGCTTGCCATGACCTATCATGATTGGGAAGATTCGCTTCCTGCCATGCAGGCCGATTTTGCAGAGACGGGGACACCCCATATCATTGAAAAGGTTGACCTGCTCGACGGGAAAGCCGTTCTGGGGTTTGTGGACAGGGCCGCAGCGCATTTCGGGGGCATCGATATCCTGGTGAACAATATCGAGCGCGGCGGCTGGCCGGCGGTGCACGGGCCCTATACCAACCGGCAGTGGGACCTGGAAATGGCCACGACGCTCAAGGCCAAGCGCTGGGTTTTCGATGCGGCATTGCCGTATCTCAAGCGCTCCGGCGACGGCTGCGTGGTCAATATTTCTTCCATAGCGGGCATCGTGGGGCGAAGCGGGCCTGCGGGCCTGGTGTTTAACGAGGGATATGCCGCGGCGAACCGCGGGGTGTCTCTTTTGACGGAAACGTGGGCGAAGCTGGGCGCACCGGAAGTCCGGGTCAATGAAATCATGCTGGGCTTTTTTGAAACCCGCCATGCCGAGGGTACCCGGGGTTGGGGGCTGCTGTCGGACCGGCAGAAGCAGGATATTGTCGATCATACGCTGCTCTGCCGGACAGGGCGGATCAAAGACGTGGTCGCCACGGTTATGTTTGTTCTCAACGATGCACCTTTTATGACCGGAAGCGTCATTCGTCTGGATGGCGGATATGTACTGGGCGGCGACCGGGTCCCGCCCATGCCCGAAGGGCAAAAAGATGTTTGAGACGATGGATCGTATTACAGAATATATATAAGGAGTGTCCCGTTATGGAACCAAACGGAAAAGCCGGCATCCCGCCGGTCAAGTTGAGCGAAAACAGCACCTTTTCATTCAGGTGCCATAAGGATGTCCCGTGTTTTACCCAGTGCTGCCACGGCATCAATATCATGCTCACCCCCTATGACATTGTCCGGCTGAAAAACCGGCTCCAGATGACATCCGAGGAGTTTCTCGCCGT
>SKZX01000256.1 GCA_007127175.1 Desulfobacterales bacterium | reverse complement strand
GGGATCGGTGCAGCTGCCGCAGGACGCCTGCTCATCGGCGCATCGGTCGCCGTGGCGTTCGTGTGCATGCTCAAACTGGCCGGCAACTGGTTCCCTGCACGGATGTTCGCCATGGTCACGGGCGCAGCCCTGTTTTCCGGAATGATCGGTGCGGTATCCGCCGGGCCGCCACTGCGGCTGCTCCTTGAGGTTTTCGACTGGCGGCAGATCATGATCGGCGCAGCGTTGTTTACCTGGCTGATCGGCCTGGGCATTTACGTTTTCACCCGGGACTGGCCGTCCCAGAAAGGCTATGGGGATTATGTCAAACCCGATGACACGGGCAGACGCACGGACATGCGGGCCATACTGAAAAACCTCGGGGAAGCCTTTTCCAGCAGAAACACCGTCCTTCTGTTTATCATTCCCGGGGGCATCGTTGGCTGCACCCTGACTTTCTCCGGCTTATGGGGCGTGCCTTACCTGAGTACCATCCATGGGTTGACCATTGCCGAGGCATCTGCGGCCAACTCCTCCCTGCTGGTAGCATGGGCTGCGGGTGGTCCGCTGTTCGGATGGGCATCAGACCGCCTGGGAAGGCGAAAACCCCTTTACATCATTGGCTGCGCCATCTCCATTGCCGGCTGGAGCCTTATTTTTTTCCTCCCCGTCATGCACATTTCCATGTTCCTTGCGGTACTCATGATCACCGGGTTCAGCTCCGGGTGCATGGTGGTCAGTTTTGCCTTTGCCAAGGAATCTATTCCAACACGCCTTGCCGGCACGGTTTCAGGGATGATCAACATGGGCGTCATGATGGGGCCGATGCTCCTGCAGCCGGCAGTGGGACTGATCCTCGATTTTTTCTGGCAGGGGGAGATGGCCGCCGGCGCACGGCTCTACCCTGCGATCGCTTACCGGGCCGGCTTTTCCCTCATGCTTGCATGGGCGGTATTGTCCCTGGTGCTGCTGCTCTTCACCCGGGAAACATTCTGCCGGCAAAATAGCGGGGATGTTTGAATTTTTTCAATATATGAATATTATTATAAGCAGTTGCAATTGGGACAAGCGTCCCCCGGCGCCCTTTGGGGGCTGCCGGGATCGAAGGCTGCCGGTCGCGGCGGCAACAACGTCAACCCATTTCACCTGACAGATCGCAAGGAGGTCAACATGTTCACCCAGAGACAATGGAGCCCCTATCTTGCAGGGGCGCTCACCGGGATCGTGATCATCGCGTCCGTGCTGATCGCGGGACAGTATTTCGGCGCTTCCACCTCTTTCGTGAGGGCCGCGGGGATGGTGGAAAAACTGTTTTCCCCGGAACGGGTCGCCCAGATGGATTACTATGTGCGGGTCGCCCCGAGGATGGACTGGCAGTGGTTTTTCGTCCTGGGCATCCTTCTGGGCTCATTTGCAGCGGCCAAGGCAGGCGGGACTTTTAAATGGCAGGCGGTTCCGGACATGTGGCGCGCACGGTTCGGGAACACCCCTGTCAAGCGGGCCGTCACCGCATTTGCCGGCGGCGCCGTGGCCATGTTCGGCGCCCGCATGGCAGACGGGTGACCGAGCGGTCACGGGTTGAGCGGTACGCTTCAACTGAGCATCAGCGGCTTTGTATCCCTGGTTTTCTTTTTTCTCGCCGGGATCATCATGGCACGGATCGTTTACGGGGGAGGTGGAAAATGAAGCTGATTATTATGGGCCTTGTCACGGGCGTCCTGTTCGGTTTTCTGCTGCAGAAGGCGACGGTGCTGCGCTATGACCGGCAACTCGGTGCGCTGCGACTGAAAGACATGACCATCGTCAAGTTCATGCTTTCGGCGGTATCTGTCAGCATGGTGGGCATCTACCTGCTTCACGACATGGGAATGGTGGACCTGTCCATCAAAACGACCATACTGGGCGCCAACATCATCGGCGCGATTCTCTTCGGGCTGGGCTGGGGCCTTCTGGGCTATTGCCCCGGCACCTCCCTGGGCGCGTTGGGCGAGGGCCGGTATGATGCCCTTTGGGGGATCATCGGTATGGTTTTCGGGGCCGCGGTCTTCACGCGGGCATACCCGTATCTGACCGAAACCGTTTACACATGGGGCAACTACGGCAAGGTTACGCTCCCGTCCGCTTTGGGGATCAACCACTGGCCCGTGATCGCGGTCTTCCTTATTGCCGCCGTGCTTTTGTTCGGTTTTTTTGAAAGAATGAAGCTGTAGCAAAAGCGGTTGAACCCTTTACAAAAGCAAAAGCGGGTGGTATTCTTACCTTTGGTAACCTGAATAAAGGCGGCCGCCTGTCGCCTTTCACGGCAGAACCCGGAAAATCATGGCCAGGAGCGTTCAATGGAATACATCAAGATCCGGTTCAGCAACGACTTGGACGACATCGAGTCAAAGCTCGACAAAACCATCGCCGGCATGTTCCATTCGATGGGACCGAGTTTTTCATTTTCCAAAACCACGTGGAAGCCGCAACTCGACATTTTTGAAACCGCGGACAAAATCTTCGTTGTGGCAGAGCTTGCGGGTGTTGAACGCGATGACCTGGAACTTGAAATAAACCCCCGCGCCATGCGTATTTTCGGAAAACGGGTTGCCCTGCCCCCGTCAAAAAACGGGCGGTACCGGCTGGCCGAAATCCAGTATGGGCATTTCGAGCGGATTTTATACATGCGAACCCCCATCAATACGGAAACCGTGTCCGCCCGCTACAAAAATGGCTTTCTGCACGTGGAAATGGAAAAAATGAAATATCCGGCAAAGCAGAAAGTGCCCATCAACATCGAATAGGCGGCCGTAAGCGCGCCGGCAGCAGAAAAGCGTTCAGCCCATGCAAACCGACCCGGGTACACCTTGAATCTCTACCATCGAACACGTGTGAACACTTGGAAGTGGAGGCGATACAATGGCACAACAAAAGGAAGGGAAGTCGCTCGATCCTGCTGAAAAAATACCGGAAAACCTTCCCATTCTCCCTCTTTTCGACGTCGTCCTGTTTCCCAAAATGGTCCTTCCGCTGATCGTCATGCAGGAGGAGTCCATCCGCCTGATCGACGCGGCCATGTCCGGAGACCGGCTCGTGGGAACCCTTGCTTCCCGGAACACGAAACCCCAGGGCGCCTATTCCACCCGGGACCTGTATAACGTCGGCACCAGCGCGGTCATCCTGAAGATGGCCAAAACCGATGAAAACAACGCCCAGCTTTTGCTGCAGGGCATCGGGCGCTTCACGGTCGAAAAGTACACGGAAAACGAACCCTACCTCAAGGCCAGGATAACGACCATCCTTCCGGAAGAATACAAGAACAAGGAAATCGAGGCCCTCATGGCCAACCTGGTCAACCAGTACGAAAAGGTCGTTGCCCTGTCGTCTGCCCTTCCCCAGGAAATGTCCGCCATGGCGCGCTCCCTGGAAGACCCTGGCACCCTTGCGGACATGGTGACCTCCACGATCAATTCCAACACTCCTGAAAAACAGGAGATCCTGGAATTATTCGACGTACGGGAACGGCTCAAGCGCGTCACCCAGCTGGTCAACTACCAGATCGACATCCTTGAGATCGGTAGCAAAATTCAAACCCAGGTCAAGGGGGGCATGGAAAAGCAGCAGCGGGAGTACTACCTGCGCCAGCAGCTCAAGGCCATCCAGGAAGAACTCGGTGAAATCGATGAGACCAAGGGCGAAATCGAAGAATACCGGGCGAAGATAGAGGAAAAAAACCCGCCAGAGGAAGCCAGAAAAGAAGCGGAGCGGGAGCTTAAGCGCTTGTCGCGGATGCACCCGTCATCGGCCGAGTATTCCGTGGCGCTCACGTATCTCGACTGGATCGTGTCCCTCCCCTGGAATGAATCCACCCCTGACCGCATCGATTTGGCTGATGCCGAAAAAATTTTGGATACAGACCACTACGGGCTGGAAAAAGCCAAAAAACGGATTCTGGAATACCTGGCCGTACTCAAGCTCAACCCAAACATCAAGGGACCGATCCTCTGCTTTGTCGGCCCCCCGGGCACCGGCAAAACATCCCTGGGCAACTCCATTGCAAGGGCGCTGGGGCGCAAATTCCACCGGATCGCCCTGGGCGGCATCCGGGACGAGGCTGAAATACGCGGTCACCGCCGTACATACGTGGGCGCCCTGCCGGGACGCATCATCCAGGGAATCCGGCGGGCCGGCACGAAAAACCCCGTTTTCATGCTCGACGAAATCGACAAGGTGGGCGCGGACTTCCGGGGTGACCCGTCTTCAGCCCTCCTGGAAGTGCTCGACCCCGAGCAGAATTATTCATTTGCGGACCATTACCTCGATGTGCCCTTCGACCTGTCGCGGGTCATGTTCATCACCACCGCGAACATGCTCGACACCATACCCCCGGCGCTCCTGGACCGGATGGAGGTGCTGCGGCTTTCCGGCTACACGGAAGCGGAAAAAATTAAGATCGCCACCCGCTATCTGGTGCCGAGGCAGAGAAGTGCCAACGGGCTCAAGGCGGACCATATCAAGATCAGCGCCGGCGCCTTGAGAAAAGTCATATCCGGCTATACCCAGGAAGCGGGGCTGCGGAACCTGGAACGCGAAATCGCCAATATCTGCAGGGGGGTAGCGAGCAAAATCGCAAAAGGGGAGGCATCCTTCGTCAACGTCGGAATAAACGACATCAAGGAATACCTGGGGCCGATCCGCTTCAGTTTTGATGAAATCAAAAAGCGGGTCGCCACGCCGGGGGTCGTCATGGGACTGGCCTGGACCCAGGCGGGCGGCGCTATACTCTTTATCGAGGCCACCGCCATGAAGGGCAGGGGGAACCTCACACTGACCGGGCAACTGGGCGACGTCATGAAAGAGTCGGCCAACGCGGCCTTAAGCTATATCCGCTCCAACGCAAAGCTGCTCAAAATAGCGGAAAACTATTTCGAAACCCATGATATCCATGTCCATGTGCCGGCAGGCGCGGTCCCCAAGGACGGCCCCTCGGCGGGGGTTACCTTGCTTACCGCCATCGCGTCCCTGCTCTCGGACCGGCCCGCATCAAAGGACCTCGCCATGACCGGGGAAATCACCCTGCGCGGGCAGGTCATGCCTATCGGCGGGGTGAAGGAAAAGGTGCTGGCAGCCCACCGGGCAGGCATCAAGACCATTATCATGCCGAAGCTCAACGAAAAGGACATGGAAGAAGTGCCGGAAAAAGTCCGGGGGCAAATCGACTTTCATTTTGTGGACAAAATGCGGGATGTCCTGAAAATAGCGCTGGGCATCTGACCGGAAAAAAGGATGAAAACCGTGTTAAGGATTAAAAAACCGTCGATCTGGCTCCTTTGTTTCCTGTTGATGGCGGTGTGGGCATGCCGGCCCCATGCGCCCGACCCTGACCCTGTACACCCGCCCGGGTCGCCGCCAAAACCGTCCACCCAGATGCCTTACGAGGTATTCGGCAGGCACTATGTCCCCGTCGATTCAGCCGAAGGTTTTACCGAACGGGGCATCGCCTCCTGGTACGGAAACCCGTTTCACGGCAGGGCAACTTCCAGCGGCGAAACATACAATATGCATGCCAAAACAGCCGCGCACCCGACGCTCCCCATGGGCACCTTTCTTTTGGTTCAAAACCTCGAAAACGGCCGGGAAGTCATTGTTCGTGTCAACGACCGGGGTCCGTTCGCCAAGGACCGCGTCATCGACCTGTCCCATCGGGCGGCCCGAAAGATCGACATGATCCAAAACGGCACGGCCCTGGTTCAAATCACCTATCTCGACCCCGAAACCCCGGATATCCGCGAAAAGTTGAACACCGCCCATCCCGACTATTTTACGGGCGATTTTACACTCCAAGTCGGGGCCTATTCAGACAGAAGCCGGGCCGAAGCGCTGCGGGGAAAACTTCAGGAACTGGGGAAGGACGTATTTATTACCTCCGCGTCCATCGGCGGGCAACCCGTATACCGGGTCCGGGTCGGCCGTTTTTCCTCCCTGGAAGCGGCCGAACAGGTCAAACGCCTGCTGGTAACCAACGGCTATGAAAATGTCTTTACCGTAAGCGCGGATAAATAATGGCATCCAGACTGCACTGCCAGGCCGGCCATGATCGTTCTTGAAGGCCGCCTAGAAAGCATCACTTTCCGGAACGAATCCACCCGGTACACGGTGGCGCGGTTCAAAACCGGCTCGGCAGCCAGGCCTGTCAAGGTGGTCGGATTTATAGACCATCCGGTTGCCGGTCAAATCCTCAGACTTACCGGAAAATGGATCACCCACCCCCGCTACGGCCAGCAATTTGATATCGCCGCCGCCGAGCTAACGGTTCCTGAAACGGTCGACGGCATGCGCGAATACCTCAAATCCGGCATCATCCGGGGAATCGGGCCGGCCACGGTCAACCGGATCATCGGCCATTTCGGCGAAGAAACCCTTCACGTGCTCGATCATGCGCCGGAAAGGCTCAGGGAAGTTGCAGGCATCGGGCAGGCCAGGGCCCGGTCCATCTCCGGGCAATGGCTGGAGCACCGGTCGGTCTCTGAAATCATGAACCTGCTTCAGCGGTTTGGCATTAAAGGCGCATACGGCCCAAAAATCTATGCCATCTATGGATCCCGTTCCATGGATATC
Source organism: Desulfobacterales bacterium (assembly GCA_007127175.1). GTDB lineage: Bacteria > Desulfobacterota > Desulfobacteria > Desulfobacterales > Desulfosalsimonadaceae > B1SED10-16. The sequence goes on along the minus strand of SKZX01000256.1, from coordinate 2,604 downwards.
CTGACGGAAAACCCTTACCGCCTTGCCGAGGACATGGCAGGAAAGGGTTTTTTCATCGCCGACACCATCGCCAGACAAACGGGGGGCGTACCGTCCGGGCCGGGCCGGGCCCGCGCCTGCATCGACCACATATTACGGGAAGAAGCATCGGCCGGGCACGTCTTTGTGCTTATGAACCGGCTCATCGACAAAATGCACCGCCTGTTTGAAATCGATCCGGATACGACCGCCGGGGCCGTGAGCATGGCGGCAAGCGAGGAACGTATCATCGTCGAGGATATCCCGGCCCCTGAAGCTGGCCCGGAAGACATGCCCGAAGACGTGAAAGCGGTTTTTTCACACAGCCTCCACCATGCTGAAACACGCATCGCCCAGCGCATTGCCGCAATGCAGGGCCTTCCCATGGAACCCCTTCCCCTTGAAAAAACCGGTCTTCTGGACATGGTCGAAAACCGCTTTCTGCTCCGTTTGTCCGGCGAGCAGCGCCGGTCGATTGATACCGTGCTCTCAAGCCGTGTATCGGTGATCACCGGGGGCCCCGGCACCGGCAAGACAACCCTTATCAAGTCCATAGCCGCGGGCTTTTCCCACATGGGACTGCGCGTTTGCCTTGCAGCCCCGACCGGACGGGCGGCCAGGCGGATATCGGAGGTCACGTTGAGGCCGGCGCATACCCTCCACAAGCTGCTGGGATATCATTTTGAGACGCAGACCTTTGAAAAAAGCACGGACGACCCCATCGACGCTGATGTTATGATCGTGGACGAGGCGTCCATGATCGACACCCAACTCATGTACCACCTTGTCTGCGCGACCCGACTGCCCACACGGCTGATCCTTGTGGGCGACATGTTCCAGCTGCCCCCGGTCGGGCCGGGCAATGTTCTGGGAGACATCATCGCATCGGATACGGTGCCGGTCTGTTTTTTGAATGAAATCTTCCGACAGGCCGGAGAAAGCCCCATCGCAAGCAGCGCCCACATGATACGGGACGGAATATGCCCGGAGATTCCGGACTTTAAGCATAACGGCGGGGCGCCTGCCGAATTTTCTTTTATCGAAGCCGAGACCCCCGAAAAGATTGCCAGCGAAATTGTCAGGCTGTGCACGGAAACGCTTCCAAAGGCTTTTGCAATGCGGCCGAAAGAAGACATACAGGTTCTTTCCCCGGTCCACAAGGGGGAAGCCGGCACCATCCAGTTAAACGCCCTGCTCCAGGCCGCCCTGAACCCCGGGCAGCGCTCTGCTCCCGGCCCATCACTGCCGTTCAGGCCGGGCGACCGGGTCATGCATCTCAGGAACAACTATCAGAAAGACGTGTTCAACGGCGATACGGGCATCGTTGCCAGTATAGACCCAACAGGACTGAAAATCACCGTTGATTATTACGGAAGGCCGGTTTCCTACACCCCCGATGACATCGACGAGCTCACCCTGGGCTATGCCATCACCGTCCACAAGTCCCAGGGCTCGGAATACCCGGCTGTCATCATCCCAATGACAACCCGGCATTACACGATGCTCCAGCGCAATCTCATATACACGGCCGTAACGCGGGCGAAAAGCGTCGTGATCATGGTGGGTGCGCGCAAGGCGCTGTCCGTCGCCCTCCGGAACAATCGTCCCCGCCTCCGGTTCACGAGCCTCTCCGGCAGACTCCGTGCGGCATGCGGCCATACCATGTACGGTTGACCGGCATAAAAAATGGCGGATGCCCATCGTGCTGCAAATAGTTGATTGAAATATCATGTTCTTTTTGCCATATTGCGTATAAGTGATATTATACCCGCAATCCTTTTGACTGTTGGGGAGCGCAGCAAAGATGAAAAAAATCATTATTCCGGCTATTTTGATAGTCATATGGGCCGTTTCGGCGCATGCTGAAACCCGTTATGTGACCGACCGTTTCGAAGCGACCCTCCGGACCGGCCCTGGAATCGAATACCGCATTCTTCGGATGGTCGCTTCGGGCCAGCAGGTCGAATTGCTTGAAAGGGGGCACGACTGGTCCAGGGTGCAGATACCCGGCGGCCCCGAAGGCTGGATGAACAGCGGGTATCTGCAGCGGGACCCCGTGGCCAGAGATGCACTTCAGGCACTTACAGGGCGGATTGGACCGCTCGAGGCGGAAAACGTGGCGCTCAGGGATGAAAACGCACGCCTCCGTGAACAGCGCGGGGATATTGCGGCACAGCTTGAAAACACGGAAAAACGGCTTGCGGAGGCGGTGTCAAGGTATGAGGCGCTGCGAGCAGACGCCGCTGAATTCATTGATATCCGGGAAGCATACATTGAACTGAAAGCCGGGATCGAAGAAAAGGACCGTCGTATCGAGGCGCTCGAAAGCAGGCTCACCGAGCAGTTTCTTTCTTCGGCCATCAAGTGGTTTCTCGCCGGTGCCGGGGTGCTTCTGCTGGGCATGCTGCTGGGCAACCGGTCCAGAAAAAAACGAAGCAGTGGTCTGCGATGATCAATTGAAAGTAAGCTGTCAATGGAATACCGTTACGATTTTCTGGTCATTGGAAGCGGCATCGCCGGCTTGAGCTTTGCCATCAAGGTTGCCGGGCACGGCAGCGTCGCCGTGGTCACCAAAAAAAAAATCAT
>SKZX01000014.1 GCA_007127175.1 Desulfobacterales bacterium | reverse complement strand
CGGCACCCCTAACGGAGACGCATCATTTTTTTTATATCAGATATCGTATTCCTTCAATCCCTTGGTGTCAAGAAGCGATTGTATCCCCCCCGATCTGCGGCCGGCGGGCTCATGATTTTGGCTTATCGCCGGGATACCAGGTGTTGCGTTTTATGTGCTCCCGGTATTTGGCGGCCGCAAATTTGACGTGGAAGTCGTGCCTGGCAATATAGGGAAACACCTTGGATTTAAATGTATCAACAAGCGTTTTTCGCAAGGCTCGCTTTTCATTTGTAGCGACAAATTGGCGCACATTTTTGTGTTCATATACCAGAGGGTCGCCAAGTGCCGCCCGGAGTTCATCCGCCGGGGGGAGCCCTTCGGTTTTTCCCCGGTAGAGCGCGGTAACCGGTATTATAAGGCGGGCTGTCAGGGTCACCTGCCAGCGATCGTCCGGCAGGCGTTTGGAATCATCGAATAATTTCAACGTGATGTTGTCTTCAAGGGCAATGGTTTCGATGAGAATATTTTCAGTCGAGTATACCTGGTTGCTCATAAATGCCTTTCATGCAAGACTCTTGTTGTGTTGACCCTTTACAAATCCAGTTGAAGCGTTTCTCCGCAGGCATCCTGGAATGCAACGCTGAATTTGGCCGGATACCGGCCGCATCTTTCGGCAACCACGCTCAGCGCCTTTTCCGGCGTGTTGTTGGTCCCGCTGATATGGGCCAGAATGACGTGTTCGAGCCGTTCATGGATAATGTCCATCAGCAGTTCTTTGGCCGATTCGTTGGACAGGTGCCCGTTGCGCCCCTTTATCCGCTGTTTTGTGGGCCATGGATAGGGGCCTTGCGCAAGCATTACCGGATCGTGGTTTGCTTCGAGCACAAGGTGGGTGCAGTCCCGTAGATGCTGCCGGACCATTCCCGTTGCAATGCCCAGATCTGTTGCGATGGCGATTTTGCAGGCGCCTGTCCGGATGGTGAAACCGGCCGGGGATGCGGCATCGTGGGATACGGAAAATGGATGGATTTCAAGGTCATTGATCCGAAAGGGCATTCCGCATTCAAACGGATGGATGGTTCCGATCGTGCCGATGACGGTTTTTGCAGCCTCAAGGGTTTCCGGTGCGATATAAACGGGGAGGCCAAAGCGGCGGGCAAGCACGCCGACCCCATGGATATGGTCCGTGTGCTCGTGAGACACAACGATGGCATCGAGTTTTTGGGGATCAAGTCCCCGCTGCTTCATGCGCCGCTCAATTTCAATGCCGGAAAGCCCGGCGTCGAAAAGAACGGACGTGTTTCCGGACGAAATATAAATGCTGTTGCCCCTGCTGCCGCTGGCAAGCATGCACAAGCCGGTGCAGGGGATTTGCGGGGTTGTTTTTGCGCCGGCCGTCCGTTTCATACGCCCGTATGTCCGAAGCCGCCGTCGCTGCGATCGGATTTGTCCAACACATCAACGAGTGCAAGACTGACCTGGCATATTCGGTTGACAACCATCTGGGCGATCCGGTCGGCCCGGTTGCAGGTAAAAGCCGCTTTGCCGAGATTGATCAGCGGTATCTTGATTTCCCCCCGGTAATCCGCGTCGATGGTCCCCGGCGAATTGATAAGCCCGATGCCGTGCTTTACAGCAAGTCCGCTGCGGGGCCGGATTTGCGCCTCAAAACCTTCGGGCAGACTTATGGCGATGCCTGTGGGTATAAGCCGGATTTCACCGGGCTCAAGGATTACGGGTGCTTCAACAGCGGCACAGATATCCATGCCAGCGGAATGGGGGGTCATGTAGCGGGGAAGCGGAATGTCCGCATCCTGTTCCGGCCGGATCCGCCGGCAATGGATCACTGTTTTTTCAGGCATCTGAAAGGTCTTCAGCGATTTCAGGGTTTACATGATTCAGACTGCGAAAAAAGTGCGAAACCGGCGCAAAGCATATTTGCGCCGGCAATGTTACTTGGTTTCTTCGGCAGAGGGTTTCCGGTTTTCTCTCGGATTCCGGCTGCGGCTGTCCCTGTTCCTGTTGGACCCGCCGCCTCCGGGCCTGCCGCCCCGGCCGCCGCCCCGGTTTTCACTGTCGCCGGATGGGGTTTCAGCGGCACCTTCGGGCGCTTCGAGGGTTGCCTTGTGGCTCAGGCGGATTTTTCCGTCCCGGGATATATCAATTACCATGACGGTCAGCTTTTCACCTTCCTTGACGACATCGGTGACGCTTTTTACCCGGTAGTGGGCCAACTCGGAGATGTGAACAAGCCCTTCAGTTTTCGGCTTGATCTGCACAAAGGCGCCGAAGTCGGTTGTTCTGACAACGGTTCCTTCAAAAACCGCGCCGATTTCCGGATCGGAGCCGATATCGATAACCATCTGCTGGGCTTTGGCCGCCTCTTCCTGTGAGAAAGCGGCAATTTTTACCGTACCCGTGTCATCGATGGAAATCTGGGTGTTTGTTTCGGTCTGGAGCGCCCGAATGTTTTTGCCGCCGGGGCCGATGATTTCACCAATGCGTTCGGGGTTGACCTTTACGGTTACCACGATGGGCGCATAGGGGGAAAGCGTTTCCCTGTGGTCGCTGATGGTTTCCGCCATTTTGTCAAGGATGTGAAGCCTTCCGGCCTTTGCCTGTGAAAGCGCTTTTTCCATTATCTCACGGGAAAGCTCGGAAATCTTGATGTCCATCTGAAGGGCGGTTATGCCGTTTCGGGTCCCCGTGACCTTGAAGTCCATGTCGCCGAACTGGTCTTCATCTCCCAGAATGTCTGAGAGGACGAAGGTCTCGCCGTTTTCGGCAATCAGGCCCATTGCGATGCCGGATACCGGTTCCTTGATGGGAACGCCGCCGTCCATGAGTGCCATGGAAGATGCGCATACCGTGGCCATGGATGAGGAGCCGTTGGATTCCAAAACTTCGGCAACAATGCGAATGGTATAATCAAAGGACTCCTTGTCCGGAAGGACCCTTTCAAGGGCCCGTTTGGCAAGGGCTCCGTGCCCGATGTCGCGCCTGCTCGGCCCCATGAAACGCTTTACCTCTCCCACGGAATAGGGGGGGAAGTTGTAGTGGAGCATGAACGCGGAGGTCTCATCGCCGATGAGCGTTTCGATGCGCTGTTCATCGTGGGAAGATCCCAAGGTCAATGCGGAAAGCACCTGCGTTTCACCGCGGGTAAACAGCGCGCTGCCGTGAACGCGCGGAAGAATGGCGGTTTCGCAGGAAATGGCGCGTATTTCATCCAGTTTCCGGTTGCCGATCCGTCGCTGCTCCTTGACGATCATGTTTCTTGAAATGGATTTGACGAGATCACGAAAGGCTTCGGATATTTCCGCTCCGCGGTCGGCATATTCTTCGCCCATGGCCTCGATAACCGCTTTTTTTGCATCCGACAGTGCGCTCCGGCGCTCAATCTTTTCTGCGATGTTCAAGGCATCAATAATCTTGTCAAAGGCCAGCGCTTCGACCCTTTCAGCGAGGGCGGCGTCCTTTTCCGGCGGGGAAAATTCGCGCTTGGCTTTTCCGATGGCTTCCTGCAGTTTTTCCTGGATATCGATGATGGGCTGCATCTGCTGGTGCGCAAAGAAAATGGCCTCTATCATGTCCGATTCGGAAACGAACCCGCTCCCGCCTTCCACCATGATAATACCGGTTTTCGAGCCCGCTACGATCAGGTTGATGTCGGATTTTTCTGCCTGTTCAATGGGCGGGTTAATCACGAAACGGCCGTCGACGCGCCCGACACGAACGCTGGCAATGGGTCCGTTGAACGGAATTTCCGATATCGCCAGGGCGGCCGATGTGCCGATCATGGCCAGGACGTCTGGTTCGTGGACCTTGTCCATGGAGAGCACCGTTGCGATCACCTGGGTTTCATAGTTATAGCCTTTGGGAAAAAGCGGACGGATAGGCCTGTCCGTCAGTCTGGCGGTCAGGGTCTCCTTTTCGCTGGGGCGACCGATTTCACGGCGGAAATAGTTGCCGGGAATACGCCCCGCAGAGTAGATTTTTTCCTGGTAATCCACGCTCAAGGGCAAGAAAGTCGCGTTCAGGTTCGGTTCATCAGCGGAAGAAACGGTTACCAGCACGATGGTTTCACCATACTGTACAACGACCGAACCGGAAGCCTGTTTGGCCAGTTTTCCGGCCTGTATGCTCAGCGTTTCGTCGCCGATTACGGTTTTAAATACAATTTCCATTTTTTACTCCTGTTCACAACCCGTTTCCTCAAATTTCGTATCGGTTTCAATATTCAACTCAAAAAGCAGTGGTTGCACTTGTTTGTTAATTTTGGGGTTGGGAGAATGCGGCTGTATCGTGCGGCGGCCGAGCCGGCATTGCCGCACGAAAACCGATAAAGCGCGTTCTATTTGCGAATCCCGAGCTGCCCGATAATGTTCCGGTAGCGCGCGGGGTCCTTGCTTTTGACATAGGTCAGCAGGCGGCGGCGCTTCCCGACCATCATGAGCAGGCCCCGCCTGGAATGATGGTCTTTTTTGTGTGTTTTCAGGTGCTCGGTAAGGTTCGTAATGCGCTCCGTGAGCAATGCGATCTGCACGTCCGGAGAGCCGGTGTCGGTATCATGGGTCTTGAAAGTGTTGATGATCTCAATTTTTCTGGCGTCCGTTATGTTCACTTCTTCCTCCTGTATCAATAGAATCTTTTCGGTTATTTTACGCTACCATATCACAGGTTTCAATGATAATGAAATACGCAACGGTATTCATAATGCAATTCTTTTTCATGCGCATGGATGACCGCAAGCAGCCTGCCGTCCGGCGCCGTGACCTTTGCGCAGCCTCCATGCGGCTGCAGGCGGCCGGTATCCGGAAAATCGGTCAGCCCGAGCATGCGGCCATGCCGGATTTTTTCCTGCACCCGGTCGTCTGCCACAAGGGCAGGGATCCCGCGCAATGCATCGGCCATGGGGATCACGATCGATTCGAGTTGATCCGGATTTTCCAAAAGGGCCAGCCTTTCAAGCGTGATGGCTTCATCCAGCCTGAAACCGCTGCTTTGAAGCCGGACCAGCGTTCGAAGATGCCCGCCGCAGCCCAGGACCTCGCCGATATCCGCGCAAAGTGTCCGGATATAGGTGCCGGCCGAGCAGTCAACCTCGAAATGGATATCCGGAAGACGAATATCCCGGATATCCATATATGAAATATGCACATTCCGGGGCGGCTTCTGAATAAACCGACCGTTTCTGGCGTGCCGGTAGAGCGGCACCCCTTCATGCTTCAGCGCGGAATACACCGGCGGAAGCTGTTCGATATCTCCCAGGAACCGGGAAAACACCCGTTTAATGGTGCTTTCGGGTATGTTGTCCACGGTTTTTTCGGCGAGTACCCGACCCGTGTGGTCCTGGGTGTCGGTCGCCGTTCCAAGCCTCAGGGTGGCGGCATATTTTTTCCGGTCATGCAGGAAAAACTGCGAGAGCCGCGTTCCCCTGTTTACGGGGCAGACCAGGACCCCCGTGGCGAAGGGGTCGAGAGTTCCGGCATGCCCGACTTTCTTTATGCACGGCAGCCGCTTGATTGTTCTCACGACCGCCGCCGAACTGATATCCGCGGGTTTGTCCACAACGATAACGCCATCGGGAAAGACCGTGCCGGTATCGGATAGCTGCTGTTTGATCATTATAATGTCATATCCGAAAACTACCGAATGCGGCTTGCCAGTTCAAAAAGCTTTTTCTTCAACTCCGGCAGGGTGGTGTAAACATCGAAACCCGCTGCCGATATGTGCCCGCCGCCGCCGAAGGCCGCTGCAATACTGGACACATTGACAGACCCGTCGGATCGCAGACTGACATGGAAATGGCTTTCGGGACGGCCTGCTTTTTTGCCGTTTCTTCGTTCATATAATAGTGCCGCGACCTTGACGCTTTCAATCCGCTTGGCGTAATTGATCAGACCGTTGACATCGGCTATTTCCGTACCCGATGCGTTGAGCATGTTCTGGGTCAGCGTCATGGTCGAAAACGTGCCGTCTTCCGAGAGTTCAATGGTGTCAAAGAGCATTGTCAGCAGCTTGATCCTGTTCAAGGATATGGTTTCATACACATGGTGCGCCACCGTGTGCGGGTTGGCGCCGGCGGCCACCATTTCGTGGCAGATGCGGAAGGACTCCTCCGTGGTGTTTGAAAACCGGAATGAACCGGTATCCGCCATGATCCCCGTATAAATCGCATAGGCGATGGCCATTGTAACGGGCAGGTCCAGTTTTTTGATCAAATGGTAGACGATCTCCGCTGTTGAAGAGGCGTTGGCATCGATGAACTGGAAATTGCCGAACCGGGTATTGGTAATGTGATGATCGATGTTGATTACCCTGGGTATCCGGCTGACGGCTTCGGCATGCTCGCCTATTCGCTGCAGATCGGAACAGTCCAGAATAACAGCCGTGTCATAAGTTTCTAAATCCCCCGGGTCCTGTTTGATCCGGTGAATGGACGGCAGAAATTGATAAACAGCGGGCAGGGCGCTCTGGTTATAAAGCTGCACTTTTTTTTTCATCGTCTCGAGCGCAAGCCCGAGCCCCAGCATAGCGCCGATGGCGTCACCGTCGGGGTTGATGTGGGAAACCAGGAGAACCTGATTACTCTTTATCAGTTGGCCTGTGATCTGTTCCATTTTCTTTTTTTATCTGCTTCAATACCGTGGTCATGTGCATCGCGTAATCGATGGATTCATCATAAAAAAACTCGAGTTCCGGCATATATCTCAGATCGAGTTCCCTTGCCAGGGCTTTTTTGATAAACCCGTGCGCCTTCTTAAAGCCTGCGGCGGCTTCCTGCGGATTACCGGATGATGCAAAATAGACCCTTGCCAGTTTCAGATCTTTGGTCATCCTGACGCCGGTGATGGTGACCGGGTCAAGCCGGGGATCCTTTATGGATTTGAGCAGTATCTCAAAAAGGGCGGATTGTATCAGTCCACCGACCCTTTCCGATCTTGTATAAGGTTTCATAGGGTGATGATCTCCACCTGCGTATCGACAATTTCCGCAAGCGATAAGTTGTCTATAAACTCGAGCATTTTGTCTATGTTCGAGTTGATTTTGCGCCGGTCATTCCCGGCAAATGCAAACCCGATTGTAGCGCGTTTGTGCACATCGTTCAAGCCCACTTCCGCGATACTCACGTTATATGTGTTTTTAACGCGCGCAAGAATCGATTTGACGATTTTACGCTTTTCTTTCAGCGAAAAGCATTGATCTGTGCTGATGGTTATCGTTCCTGTTCCAATTACCATACTGCCGCTTTCATATCAGAGGACAATCGCAGCCCACGCACCCCGGCTGCTGCACCTTATTCAAGGAAGGGCTTGACTTCTTCGAGATAGTAGCATTCGATGATGTCTCCAACCTTGATATCATTGAATTTCTCAATCCCAATGCCGCATTCGTAGTTATGGAGCACCTCCCTGACGTCGTCCTTGAACCGCCTGAGCGAGGCTATTTTGCCGTCATGAATGATAATCCCATCGCGAACGATCCGGACGGACTGGTTCCTCTGGATTTTCCCGTCGATGACCATGCAGCCCGCAATGGCGCCAATGCTGGGAACCATGAAGACCTGCCGGACTTCGGCCCGGCCGATGACCCGTTCCTCATAGGTGGAGGCCATCAACCCCACCATTGCGTCCTTGATTTCCTTGATGGCGTCATAAATGATGTTGTAATAGCGAATATTGACGCTTTCTTCCTCGGCCATCTGGGCCACCTTGCCGGTAGGCCGCACATTAAAACCTAAAATAATGGCGTTGGATACGGCGGCCAGCGATATGTCCGATTCATGAATCGTGCCGGTAGCCGAATGGATGACATTGATCTTTACTTCGTCCGTGGACAATTGGGTAAGCGAGTCCTTAAGCGCCTCGATAGATCCCTGAACATCCGCCTTGATGATCAGGTTCAGGTCCTTGACTTCGCCTTCCAGCATTTGTTCATACAGCTTGTCCAGGCTCATCCGGCTGGTTTTGGCCAGGTCCAGTGAACGCTGCTTCTGCATCCGGTGTTCGCTGACATTTTTGGCGTCTTTTTCGTCGGCAACGACGATCAGTTCATCCCCGGCCATGGGAACCCCGGACAGGCCGATGATTTCCACGGGAAACGAAGGGCCGGCTTCCTTGATCGGATTGCCCTTGTCATCGAACATGGCCCGGATTTTGCCGTAATAAACGCCCGATACCACTGCATCGCCGGTATGCAGCGCCCCTTCGCTGACAAGAACGGTTGCCACGGGGCCGCGCCCGGTCTCAAGCTTCGATTCGATGACATACCCCCTTGCGCGTTTGTTCGGGTTGGCCCTGAGTTCAAGTACCTCCGCCTGCAAAATGATCATTTCAAGGAGTTCATCAATGCCGATCTGCTCTTTGGCGGAAACTTCGACAAAGATGGTATCGCCGCCCCAGTCTTCAGGAACAAGCCCTTTTTCGGAAAGTTCCCGCTTGATCCGGTCCGGCTCCGCTCCGGGCTTGTCGATTTTATTGATGGCCACGATAATGGGGACGCCCGCTGCTTTTGAATGATCGATGGCTTCGATGGTCTGCGGCATCACACCGTCGTCGGCGGCAACCACCAGGATAACGATATCGGTTACCTGGGCGCCTCTTCCCCGCATGGCCGTGAAGGCCTCGTGCCCCGGGGTATCGAGAAAAACAATGTCCCCGTTTTCATGGGGCACATGATAAGCGCCGATGTGCTGGGTAATCCCACCCGCTTCACTGTCCGCGACCTTTGCATGGCGTATGACGTCAAGCAGCGATGTCTTGCCGTGGTCCACATGCCCCATGATCGTGACCACAGGGGGCCTGCTCTGCAGTTGTTCGGGGGAGTCCGCTTCGGTTTTTATGATGGCGTCTTCCTCAAAAGAGGCCCGCTCGACTTCAAATTCAAATTCGCTTGCCAGTAAGGTTGCCGTATCAAAATCAATGGTCTGGTTGATGGTGACCATGATATCCATGCCCATGAGCTTCCGTATGAGTTCGCTCCCCTTGATACCCATCCTTTTTGCCAGGTCGGCGAGCACAATCGTGTCGTCAATTTTTATGCGGCGTTTGATCGCCTTGGGAATGGTGATCTGCGTTTTGTCGGCTGCGGGCCGGGCTGCTTTGCCCTTTTTCCGCCCCTTGCGCCCCCTGCCGAAGCGCTGGTCATAAAGGGCGTCCCCTTCAATGACTTCTTTGCGCTTGAAAGGGATCGGTCGTTTGCCTTTTGCCGCTTTTTCGGGCGTGTCATCAAGACGTTCGGCAGGTTCTGTTTTTTTCTTTTTCCCTTT
>SKZX01000321.1 GCA_007127175.1 Desulfobacterales bacterium | reverse complement strand
CCCAGCTCTCCCATGGCAAGGCGCAAGGCAAACCGCGGCACCCGGAAGAAATCGGGTCGTCCCAGAACACTGGCCAGGGTTTTGGAAAATACCTCGTTTCTCACCGGGTTGGGTGCGCAGCAGTTGACCGGCCCGTTGATCGCATCATTGGAAATCACAAATTCATGGACGGAAATGAGATCGGCCATATGGACCCAGGGCATGAAATGTTTTCCCGAACCAAGGGGGCCGCCCACAAACGCCTTGTACGCGGGCAGCATTGTTTTCAGGGCCCCGCCGTTTTTTCCCATGACCAGGCCAAAGCGCATGTTGGCCACGCGGACGCCTTTTTCCGCCGCCCGGTCGGCCTGCCCTTCCCATTCGATGCACACGCGGGCCAGAAAATCATCACCAGCGGGTTCGCCTTCGTCGAGCCGGTCATCCCCCCGGTTGCCGTAGTAGCCCACCGCGGACGTGCTTAACAGGATTACCGGCTTGTTTCCTGAAACCGCGTCGACCACGTTTTCCGTGGTCCGGACCCGGCTTTCCAGAATGTCGGTTTTGGTTTTTTCAGACCACCGGCCGAAAATATTCTTCCCGGCAAGGTTGATGACGACTTCCGAGGCCGAAACGGCATCCTGCCAGCCACCTTTCTGCATGGTGTCTGCCTGGATCCAGTCCAGAGCGCCTCCTGCACCGTCATCCGGCCGGCGATTCCTGTCAACGCCCGTCACCTCGTGCCCTTGGGCAACAAAGTAGCTGATCATCTGCTTTCCCACAAACCCGCCGGCCCCGGTAACCAGTATTTTCAAAGCCGCCTCCTTTTGCGGTGTTTCAGGTTATGTCACAACGAGCACCGATGCGGATTTCACGCCGTTTAAAACCTTCTGGGACACGCTGCCGAAAAAAAAGTCGGACGCCGAGGATATGCCCCGCTTACCGATGACCACCACGTCAAAGCCCGAATCCGCTTTTCTGACAATATCCCTTGCGGTGCCCTTTTCAAGGGGCTGGATCTGGGTTTTAATATTTTCCGCGGCGAACCCGGCCGACTGCAGATAACGTGCGGCTTCCTTTGAGGCGGCTTCTAAAAGCACCTTTTTTTCATCCTCGATGGCGCAAAATGCGGCGCGCTCTCGCTGAAATGTGGGTGTCAGGCTGGGGCTGTTGTATTCACAGATGCTCTTGTAATCCTGCAGCACGCTGAACAGCGTAATTACAGAGTCCTTTTCAATCAACGCAGCGGCGAACTGCACGGCGCGCATCGCATTTTCCGAATCATCCATGGCAATCAACACTTTTTTGCTCATCAAATTATCTCCTTGTCTGTATCTCGATTATCCGTTCACCGCGATCGGCAGCCGCGAGCAGCTGCAAACCGTCGGGCTTGCCTATATTTTTCCGGACCGGCCGTCGTCGCAAGCGTCATCCGAATCGGAAAGCCGGGCATGCTCGCCGTTGGGCACCTTTGTGCAAAACGCCTCGCCCTCCACACCGGCTGCCCCCTGAACGCCGGGATCCGTATCGGGTTCATCGGCAGTTTCCAAGGCGTGCACGGCGGATTCATAATCCGGTTCATCGCCGATCTCAGGGACGAGCTGGGTATAAACAACCCGGTGATGCGCATCAAGAACGATCACCGACCTTGAAAGCAGACCCGCAAACGGTCCGTCCACAATCCGCAGGCCGTAGTGATCGCCGAAATCCGTGTTTCTCATCTCGGACAACGACACCACCCCGTCGATGCCCTCTTTCCGGTTGAAACGGTCGTGGGCAAATGGCAGGTCCCGGGATATGCAGAGCACCCGGGTGTTGTCGAGCCGATCGGCCAATGCATTGAAACGGCGGATGGACTCCGCACAGACCATGGTCTCAAGGCTCGGAAAGATATTCATGATGATCCGGCTGCCGTTGAAGTCCGACAGCCTGACATCTTTCAGATCGGTCGATACAAGGACAAACCCGGGCGCAACTGAACCCTTTTCAGGCAATGTTCCGCTTGTGTGAACCGTTTTCCCGTCCAATAACACCTTTGCCATATCAATTCTCCTTATTGACGAAATTATCGTGTTATGCGTTATCTATTAAAATTATTCCTCAAATCCATTTCGTCAATCCGGACGGGGAAGTTTTCCGGGCTCAATCCGAAACCATAAGGCCTGAAGCCATCCGGTAGGTTTCATACCCGCCGCTCAGGTTTTTTGCCGTGAACCCGTTTTGCGTCAGCAGGCGATAGGCCAGGTAGGCCCTGTAGCCGACCGCGCAGTATGTCACATAAATCTTGTCCCGATCCAGGGTGTCCATGCGTTCCCGCAATTCATCGATATTGATGTGAAGGGCGCCCTCGATGCGCCCCGTGAGCTTGAGTTCGATCTTCGAACGGACATCGAGCAATACGTACGCTTCCGGGTCAAGAGCTGCAAGTTCGCCGGCGTGGATATTTTCCAGGTCTTTTTTCAGCAGATTGGAAGCGACGTACCCGGCGATGTTGACGGGGTCCTTGGCCGAGCCGTAAGGCGGGGCATAGGCCAATTCCAGGCGCTGCAGATCAAAAACCGTCATGTTGCCGTAGAGGGCCGTGGCAATGACGTCGATCCGCTTGTCAACACCGTCCTTGCCCACCATCTGGGCCCCAAGGATGCGTCCGTTGTTCGGGGAAAACAGCATTTTTATGGATATGGTCTCACCCCCCGGGTAATACCCTGCATGGGAACCGGAATGGGTGTGGCTGACAAGATAGGGAACACCCCATTTAATTGCCGTTTTTTCGTTCAGGCCGGTCTGGGCCACGGTGAGGTCGAACACCTTGACGATAGCGGTGCCCAGCGTCCCGCAGAAAACCGAGGTTCTTTTCATGGCGTTGTCCGCGGCAATCCGGCCCTGCTTGTTGGCGGGGCCGGCCAGCGGGGTTAGCGTCTTTTTTCCCGTGATGTAATCACGGACTTCAACGGCATCCCCAACGGCAAAAATATGAGGGTCGCTGGTCCGCATGGTTGCATCGACGGCAATGGCACCGGTTTCGCCAATCTCAAGTCCTGCGTCCATGGCAAGCCCGGTTTCCGGCCGTATCCCAACGGATAAAACCGCCATGTCGCAGGCAATGGTTTTTCCCCCGTCGGTCCGGACGGTCATACGGCCATCCTTTTTTTCAAAGGCGCAGATGCCGTCACCCAGGATCACATCAACGCCCTTTTCCTTGAGATGGGCATGGACAAATCCGGCCATATCCATGTCCAGGGGGGACATGACCTGCTCCAGGCGCTCTACGATGGTTGTATGGATTCCCCTGAAAACCAGGTTTTCAGCCATTTCAAGGCCTATGAAACCGCCGCCGGCGATCACCGCCGCAGTTGGCGATGCACCCGCGACATAGGTATTGATGCGGTCCATATCCGGAATATTTCTGAGGGTAAAGATATTCTCCCCGTCAATACCCTCGCATGGCGGCCGTATGGGCGCAGCACCCGGCGAAAGGATCAAGCAATCGTAGGTTTCGGCGTATTCCTCACCGGTTTGACGATTTCTCGCAAAAACGGTCTGATGCTGCCGGTCGATGGCGAGGACCTCGGTGTTGATCCGCACGTCGATCCCGTTTCGCTTGTGAAACATTTCAGCCGTCGTGACCAGCAGATCGTCTCTTTTTTTGATCACGCCACCGATATGGTAGGGAAGTCCGCAATTGGCAAAAGAAATGTAGGGCCCCCGCTCGAATACGACGATCTCTGCGGATTCACTGAGCCGCCGGGCACGGGCGGCCGCTGTGGCGCCCCCTGCAACGCCGCCGATGATCAAAAGCTTTTCTGGCATGAATGTCCCTCCGGTCTGTTATCGCTTATCTGAAAAGTAATAACCCTGGTCAGGACACAATTCAAGCCAAAAGGAGCGGGAAAGGGGTTTGACAGGAAGAAGGGCTACATTACATGGATATCACCTTGTCGGCAAGGTGCATGGCGGTGACAATGTCGAGCATGTTCGTGGTCTGGCCGGCGCGCTTGGCCTCGGACAACCCGTAATGCTCCAGGCATGTGCCGCAGACCAGGATGACGACCCCCTCGCATTCGAGACGCACAAGGTCTTCAGCCACATCAGATGTTTGAGTGGTCAGTTTCACGCCGTTGTTGACAAAAACAAGGCGCCACAGGTCGGGCCCCATTTCCTTGAGCGTGCGGATAAAATTGGCCATGAGCTTCAGCCCGAGCGCATCATCGCCAAAACCCATGCGGTCTGTTGTGACCATGACCATGATTTTTCGCCCCTGCGCCGCGTCATGCAAAACGGCAGCAGGGGCCTCACCTGGTGAGCCAGGCGCCTGGTCGGTGCGCGTACCCATGACATGAAAATCCTCCCCGACGGCTTCATCGGTTACCTGGTACCCCGCGGAGGCGAGATACCTTGCCACGTTCTGCCGGGATGCATCGTTGCTCACGACCACCGTCACTTTTTGAGGCGCCTGTTTTTCAACCCTGTCCCGCGTCATTAAAACCGGCGCGGGACATTCCCGGTGCCGGGCATCGATCTTTTCCATTGATTGCTATCCTTTTCTCTCAGTCCACCGGTCCACAAAGTCCATTAAGTCCATTAAGTCCACCTGCTCTTCCCACCTTCAACCCGACCGTCTGAACATATGTGCTCTTTCTTACCCTTTTCGGTGAATACAAATCAAATTGCTTTTTTCTATCGATATTGATATGCACTATTCATAATATCAATGCTTGACATCGGCATTAAAAACCATTCACCCTCAACCGGCGATTTTCTTCGAGTGAACACCCATGGACATCTGGCAGTTGAAAATATTTGTGAAGGTCATCGACCATGAAAGCTTTTCTAAAGCAGCGGAAGCGGTTCACCTGACCCAGCCCACCGTGAGCAGCCATATCAAGGACCTGGAAGAACGCCTGGGGTGCCGGCTTGTTGACCGAATGGGAAAGAAAACCCAGCCCACGGGCGCCGGCCGGCTGTTGTACACCTATGCCCGCCGGATCATGCGCCTTGCAGAGGAAGCCGAGGAATCCATTGCACGGTTCATGGGGCGGGTCACCGGCAGCCTGGTTGTCGGCGGCAGCACAATCCCGGGGGGGTATCTGCTTCCCCGAATTGTCGGCGATTTCAGGCAAAAATACCCCGAAGTACACATTTCCATCTCGGTGGGAGACACGAAGCAGATCATTGATGCCGTTCTGGACAGCCGCATCGATTTCGGCGTGGTCGGGGCCAAGGTTGACCAGCAGGGCGTTGTGCAGGAACAATGGTTTTCAGACGACATGCGACTGGTCATACCCGCGGGGCACCGGTGGGCTGGAAAAAAGGCCGTCAGCCTGTCTTCGCTGACAAAGGAGCCCTTTATCCTTCGGGAGAAGGGCTCGGGAACCCTCAAATCCCTTCAAAGCCACCTGGCCGAGAAAAAACTGGGGGCATCGGATTTTAACCTTGTGGCAACGCTCGGCTCCACGACCGCCGTGATCCAGGGAATCAAATCCGGCATCGGTGTGTCAATTCTGTCGGCCATTGCCGTAGCCGACGACGTCAAGGCGAAAACCCTCAAAACCCTGCCTGTGAGAGGCCTTGACCTGACACGGTATTTTTACCTGACCTACCACAAAAACCGCACCCGCTCACCGCTGTGCGAGGCCTTTATGGACTTTTTAAGAGATATCGGAGAAAAACAGTTTACCCATGGAAAACCGGATTCATCTGGATAACGTTACAATCGTACTGCATCACCCGCGCTTTCCCGAAAACATCGGGTCAGTTGCCCGTTGCATGCTGAACATGGGCATATCCCGTCTTCACGTGGTATCCCCCGAGCCCGTCGACATTGACCGCGCCCTCATCCTTGCCACCCATGCGGCATCCGGGGTCATACACGAAATGAAACGCTTTGAAGACCTGAAAAGCGCTGTTGCCGGAGCCGGTTACGTCGTTGGCACCACGGCCAGAAAGGGAAAAAGCCGCAAGGTAGTCAAAACCCCGGCAAAAATGGCCCGGGCCCTGGTTCCCGTGAGCCGGGAAAACCGGGTCGCCATCGTGTTCGGCCCGGAAGACCGCGGCCTGACCAATGATGAACTGAGGAACTGCCACGAACTGGTCACCATACGGACAGCAGCGTTCTCGTCCATCAATCTCGCCCAGGCGGTCATGATTGTCTGTTATGAACTGTACAACGCTTCAACCGAAAAGAATACCGTATTTTTGCCCAAACTTGCGCCCCGCCCGGAGCTGGACGCCATGTATGGCCAACTGAAAGACATGCTGATGCGAATCAGTTTCATCCAGCCCGACAATCCCGAATACTTTATGGACCGGTTCAGGCGTTTCTTTTCACGGCTCCCTCTCCAGGCGGCCGAAGTGCGCATCATTCGCGGCATCTGCCGCCAGATGGACTGGTACGCCCGCAAATGTTATGAAGACGGCAAATCTGGCCGGCAGCCGGATTTCGAGAAAAACCCGAAGGGCGAATAGAACGGTGGGGCGGAAGGGCGGGTTGTTGGTTAATGGTTATTGGGTAAGGGCGGTAGGTGGTGGTCGTGTGCGGCAGTTTGTTGTCAGTGGTCGGGATTGATTGTCGGTGTTCGGTGAAAATTAGTCACCGGCTATTTCCCTTTGCTTATTTGTTGCTCAAAATCGTTGTCAAATTTGCAGGTCCTCCAGGGGACGGAATTCAATTCCGTCTCCCGGGTTGAAGTCAATTTCCTTAAATTCATTGGCATCGATCCGGGAGACAGACTGGAAGTCTGTCCCCTTGCAGTGTCATCACCCTCACCGCCCACCATCTCCCATCTGTCCTTTGCCCACCGAATTCCCTCCACCGCCTATGCCCTGACCCATTATCAAATAACCCGAACCTGCCCTTCACCATTAACCAATAACCATTATCCATTAACCCTCCCCACCGCCCCCCAGCAGCAGCCTTGCGATCACTTTGGCGGTTGCTTTTTAAATGGCCTTTCGTTATATTGTCGATATAACTATTTCACTGTTTGTCATTTTTTTTATGTATTCAAACGCAGCTTTTTGAAGCCTTATCCGCGACCGCACAATGTATTGAAACCCAACCTGACAGGAGGTACGACATGGACAAGATCTTGCGTATCAACATGGGACCCGGCGCCAAACCCTCTTATACGACCGAACCGGTCGGCGAATTTGCCGGCCTCGGCGGCCGGGCGCTGACATCCACCATTATCGCAAAGCAGGTCCCGCCGACCTGTCATGCATTAGGAGAGGACAACAAGCTGGTCATTGCCCCGGGTCTTTTGGGGGGGACCACCGGCGCTATGTCCGGCCGCGTTTCCGTCGGGTGCAAAAGCCCACTGACCGGCGGCATCAAGGAGGCCAATGCCGGGGGACAGCCCGCCCAGATGATCGCGCGCCTGGGGTATGCGGCTATCGTGATCGAAGGGAAACCTTCGGATGACACGCTCTACAGGGTTCGCATCAGTGCCGACGGCGTTGAGATCCTTCCCGATCCCGACCTGAAAATGAAGGGCAACTATGATGTTGTTGAAAAAATGAAGCAGGCCTATGGCGATAAAATCGCCTGCATCTCCATCGGCCAGGCAGGGGAGATGAAACTGGCCTCATCGACGGTCGCCTTCACGGACATGGAGCAACGGCCGGCCCGTCATGCCGCCCGGGGCGGGGTCGGGGCGGTTATGGGATCCAAGGGGGTCAAGGTCATCGTTATCGACGATGCCGGGGCGTCCATGAGAAGCCCGAAGGACCCCGATAAATTCAAGGCGGCCAACCGGGCGTTTGTCGACGGGCTGAAAAAGCACCCGGTCACGGGGGAGGGTTTGCCCGCCTACGGGACCAACGTTTTGACAAACGTGGTGAACGAGGCCGGCGGCTACCCCACCTACAACTTTAAAACCGGCCGTTTTAAGGGTGCCTCCGCCATCAGTGGGGAAGCCCAGGCCGAAATGATGAAGGCACGCGGCGGCCAACCTACCCACGGCTGTCACCGTGGCTGCGTGATCCGGTGTTCCGGCATCTGGCATGACAAGGACGGCCACTATCTCACCAAGCAGCCGGAATACGAGACCGTATGGGCGCACGGGGGCAACTGCGGCATCGATGACCTGGACGTGATCGCCATGCTGGACCGGCTCGACGACGATTACGGCATTGATACCATTGAAATGGGCGCCACCATCGGTGTTGCCATGGATGCCGGACTTGCCGAGTTCGGCGACGGGCAGGCCGCCATCAACCTCGTCCACGAGGTGGGCAAGGGAACGCCGCTGGGGCGCGTCCTCGGCAGCGGGGCCGCCGTCACAGGCAAAGTCTTCGGGGTTGAACGGGTTCCGGTGGTCAAAAACCAGGCATTGCCGGCGTACGACCCCCGGGCCGTCCAGGGCATCGGGGTCACCTATGCCACCAGTACCATGGGCGCCGACCATACGGCCGGGTACTCGGTCACCGCAAACATACTGGGTGTTGGCGGAACGGTCGATCCCCTTGCACCGGCAGGCCAGGTCGAACTGTCGCGCAACCTTCAATATGCCACCGCGGCCATCGACTCCACCGGCATGTGCCTTTTCATCGCCTTTGCCGTGCTGGACCAGCCGGAAACCTTCCAGGCGCTGATCGACATGATCAACGCATTTCACGGGCTCGAACTCACGGCTGACGATGTGACGGCCCTGGGAAAACAGGTGACCAAAACCGAACGGGACTTTAATGCAGCGGCAGGCTTTACCAATAAGGATGACCGCCTGCCCGATTATTTCAAAAAAGAGGCCTTGGCACCGCACAATGTCACGTTCGCCGTAACAGACGAGGAACTTGACCAGGTGTTTGCCGACCTGTAAATGTCCCGGCCTGAAATATGGTTTTTCCGGGGTCGGGGTCGAATTTGCAGGATCTCCAGGGGACAGACTTCCAGTCTGTCCCCCGGGTCAGAGCCGAGACCCCTGGCGAACAAAGTGCATGGAGATTGAAGGGTAAAGCGTTAAGGCCAAAGATCTAAGGGAAAAGATCAAAAGCCGGCCCCGATACCGACGCCGATAATTCACGCCGCCTGAAGGGATGACATTCAACATGTGCCGTCCCTTCAGGACTCCGGTTTTATTGCGGCATTTATTACCGGTGGTTGAAACCACCGGCTATATTATTGATCCCCTGCGGGGAAGACCATAGCCACCGACAAAAGCGAAAAAGGTCTAAAAGCCTGACCGTTGTTTTTAACCACCGGCTTAATATGATCACAGCATTTAATGCAGGCAACACGGTGCAAATTAGCGTCATTACACCCCGACAGGGTGACATCGCACAGCCGGTGGTTGAAACTACCGGCTATCTGCGTATGCCCCGTCGGGACATTTTTCCGGCTTTTACCTATATTTGCGGATCAGATGGAAAACAGTCTTGCAAACAGCGCCTGAATTAAACCGGAT
>SKZX01000359.1 GCA_007127175.1 Desulfobacterales bacterium | reverse complement strand
GTGAGCTTCTGTGATGAGCCGTTAAGTGCGAGGCGGAAAAAGCCGGGTATTTTTATGAAAAGAACTGCAGACCGAAAAGGGTATTGGAGGCGGCAACCGGATTCGAACCGGTGAATATCGGCTTTGCAGGCCGTTGCCTTACCACTTGGCTATGCCGCCGGGAGATGGGAAACAAAAGAGAAAAAAATGGAGCGGGAAACGAGATTCGAACTCGCGACTTCAACCTTGGCAAGGTTGCACTCTACCACTGAGTTATTCCCGCTCGCTGAAAAATTTATACAATACCTAAGGTCTTTTCCTTTGTTTGTCAACAGAAAAACAGGCGGATTCTCAAAAAGTCTTCTGCCCCCGCAGCATGCAGGAACAAGGGCCTGTTTTGCATCGCAATGACGCGCTATGGCGACGCCGGGATCCCAGCGGTCAGCCCTTTTGCCCGATGTCTTAATACTCGATATACTTCCGGAACCGCACGATATAATCCACCCCGGACCATACCGTGAAAACCAGCGCGATCCATAAGAGCAGGGTGCCAACTGTATGGAAGTCAACACCGAAAAAAGGGAAATGGATCAAAAGCGGGATGATGGCCGCTATCTGGAACCCGGTCTTGTACTTTCCCAGCATGGATGCGGAGGCATCGTCGCCGTGGTCGGATATGATGTTCCTGAACCCTGTTATCGCCAGTTCCCGGCCGATAATGATGCACACGATCCATGCAGGCACCCGTTCCAAGGGAATCATCATGATAAACGCCGTGGAAACGAGCATCTTGTCCGCCAGGGGGTCTAGTATCTTTCCAAGGTTCGAGACAAGGCCGTACCGGCGTGCGATGTAGCCGTCCAGGTAATCGGTGATGGCCGCGGCGGAAAACACCAGCGCCGCCAGTATGGCGGTCACGCGGTTGTCGTAGAGCAGCAGGATGATCAGCAACGGCACCGCCATTACCCTGAACATGGTCAGGGTGTTCGGGTGAATCAGCGCCTTGCCGATCTTTTCCTTTACACGCCCCGGTTCCGCCATTGCTGCCCCTTTCCGTCCACAATTATTTTTTCCGCTTGTCCCAGTCTGCAAGAAAAGCCTGGATGCCCTTGTCCGTCAGGGGGTGCGAAGCCAGCTTCCGGATGACGTCATAGGGGATTGTGGCGATGTCGGCGCCGATAAGGGCCGATTCAAGCACGTGTATGGGGTTTCGGATGCTTGCAACAATGATTTCCGTCTGAAAACCGTAGTTGTTGTAAATGGTTGCAATCTGTTCGATGATTTCCATGCCGTCGGCTGCCAGGTCGTCCAGCCGCCCCACAAAGGGGCTGACATAGGTGGCGCCGGCTTTGGCGGCCATGAGCGCCTGCAGCGGTGAAAACACCAGGGTGACATTGGTGGCAATGCCCTCTCCGGAAAGAACGCCCACCGCTTTGAGCCCGTCCACCGTCATGGGGATCTTGACCACGATATTCCTGTGAATCTTTGCCAGGTCCCGGGCTTCTGCGATCATGCCGTCGGCGTCAAGGCTCACGGCTTCTGCGCTGACCGGACCGTCCACGATCTCGCAGATCTCTTCGATCACTTCCCTGAAATCCCTGCCGGATTTGGCAATGAGCGTCGGGTTGGTCGTCACGCCGTCCACCATACCCATGGCATGGGCGTCCCGGATTTCATCCACGTTGGCCGTATCAATAAAAAACTTCATATTCCAGATCTCCTGCAATGTGTTTGATGTGTGAAAAAACCGCAAACCGCTGAAAAACAGAGGGGTTTGACGGGCAGACATTTATTTATTCCGGTATTCCGGCAGTCTCAATTTTGAACGCAAGGCCGCCAGGAGACCCCTTCAAGCAATAAGCACCCGGGACCGTCCGGTGGAAGGCCGCCAAGCAGGACCAGGGCCGTAATTCCCAGGGCGGGATGCACCAGATCCGGTGCGATATCGCAAAGGGGCTCAAGCACGAAGCGCCGGTTGCCGAGCCGGGGATGCGGGATCACCAGCCCGGACCGATTCATAATCATATCATTATAAAAAAGTATATCAAGGTCTAATGTTCGGGGGCCGAAACGCACCGCATTTTTCTCCCTGCCGTGGATGCGCTGCGCCTGCTGAAGCGTCTCCAGGAGCGCTTCCGGCGAAAGGGCGGTTTTTACGGCAAACACCGCGTTGACAAACCATGGCTGGTCAGCATAGCCCACCGGCTCCGTTTTGTAATACCGGGAATGGGCGGTCACCCGAATGCCGTCCCGGCTATCAAGCCAGGCTGCGGCGCTTCTGCAATGGGCAAGGCTGTCGCCTATGTTTGACCCTACGGATATGTAAGCGGTGTTCCCCATTCTCAAAAAGCAGGCACAACACTGACGGTTTGTGATTCCGGGCCGTAAACGCCCGAGGGCCCAAACGAACGGATTTTATAGAAAACAACCGACTCCGGCGGCGGATAATCCCCAAAACGCCATCTTTCAGACCTCTTTTCCCCCCCGCGGATGGGAACGACGGCAAGCTGGCGGAACCGGTCGGAAATATCCGGGCCATCGGCGGGCAGGCGGCCGGCATCGGCCCGGTACACATAAAAGCCTGCGGCATTTTTGCGAAGCGCCCAATCCGAATCCCTTAAGGTCCATGATACCACTGCACGGTCGTTTTCCTGTTCAACGCGGACATCGGCAATGGCGGGCAGGCGGGATGTCTCGGGCGGCACGGGCGGACCTTTGCGGCCGCATCCGGCCGAAAAAACAATGACCAGGACGGCCGGGATGATCCAGGCAGCCGCCAGCGGTCCGCATGTAAAAAAGCTTAAGGGTTTCATGGCTTCATATTCTTGGTTTTTTCAAATGCGCAATACCCCGCCTGCTTCAGGCTGCATCAGGGGAACCGCTTTCTTGCCCGGGCAATGGCGTCTGCCACATTTTTGGCGGATGTCCCGCCATGGGTGGTTCTCCGGTCGATCATCTTCCGGACCGACAGGGCCGGAAATACATCTTCTTCAATAAGGCCCGAGAAAAACCGCAGTTCATCCAACGCCAGCTCATGGAGCTCCTTTTTTTCCCCCAGCGCATAGGCCACGGCCTTTCCCACGACACCGTGGGCTTCCCGGAAAGGCATCCCCTTTTCCACCAGGTAGTCGGCCATGTCCGTGGCGTTGAGGTATCCCCGGCCGGCAGCCGCCTCGGTTATGCTTTGATTGACAACAATTTTCGGCAGCATGCGGATATAGATGTCAAGGCATGCCCGCACGGTGTCGACCGCATCCATCAGGGGGGGCTTGTCCTCCTGCATGTCCCGGTTATACGCCAGGGGGAGTGATTTCATCAGGGTCAGCATGGCCGTCAGGCTGCCGAAGACACGGCCGGCTTTACCCCGCACCAGCTCCGGGATGTCCGGGTTTTTCTTCTGGGGCATAATGCTGGAGCCCGTGCAGAAAGCATCGGGCAGGTCCACAAAGGCAAACTCCGCAGAAGACCAGATCACCAGTTCCTCTGATATGCGCGACAGGTGCGTCATGCAGATAGCTGCGCAGGACAAAAACTCCAGGATAAAATCCCTATCCGATACCGCGTCCATGGAATTGTCCGATACCGAGGAAAACCCCAGCAGCTCAGCCGTGTATGCGCGATCAAGGGGATAGGTGGTCCCGGCGAGGGCCGCACTGCCCAGGGGCAGGACATCCACCCGCTTGAGGCAGTCTTCAAAGCGCGCCGCATCTCTTGAGAACATCTCGAAATACGCCATCATGTGGTGGGAAAACAGGACCGGCTGCGCCCGCTGGAGGTGCGTGTATCCGGGCATGACCACATCGATGTATTTTTCCGCCAGGTCCGTGAACGCCTTGCACAGTCCGGTCAGGTGGCCGATGATTTTGCCGCATTGGTCCCTGACATAGAGCCGGGTATCGAGTGCGACCTGGTCGTTGCGGCTCCGGGCGGTGTGCAGTTTTTTGGCCAGGCCGCCAACGTGGGTAGAAAGCCGGTCCTCGATGTGCATGTGGATGTCTTCAAGGCTGTCACTGTATTCAAATGTCCCGGACTCGATTTCTCCCCGGACGGTTTCAAGGCCGAAAACCAGCTCGTCGGCCTCTTTCTCCGTGAGGATCCCCGCCCGCGCCAGGGTCCGGGAGTGGGCGATGCTGCCGTCGATATCGTAGGTATAGAGGCGCCGGTCAACAGCGATGGAGGACGTGAAGGCTTCCACAGCCCGGTCCGTCTGCTCTGAAAACCGGCCGTCCCATGGTTTCTGGCTCATTTTGGCATTCCGTTCGTTTGGGTTTTATGGGGCCCCGTATGACAGGGTACAGGGCCATTATTGCGTGCTGCCGGCCTTTGGGTCAAAGCCTCCAGGGGACAGACTTCCAATTTGCCTTCTGGGTCTATGCCAACAGTCCCCAGGGGACGGAATTCAATTCCGTCTCCCGGGTCGAAGCCAAAGCCCATGGGATATCGACATTAACCCGGGAGACAGACTGGAAGTCTGTCCCCTGGCGGGCCAGTAAGCTCGACCAGAACCCCCGAAAAAAGCAGCGGGTGTTTATTATATTAACCGATCTATTTTTCCATAAGCCGCCGGATCCGCAGCCGCAAGGCGTTTAAGCGGATAAACCCTTCAGCATCCTTCTGCTGAAAAACCGAGTCGTCCTCAAAGGTTGCAAAAGCCTCGCTGTAAAGGGACCGCTCCGACCGGCGGCCCGTGACCCGGCAGGCGCCCTTGTACAGCGCCAGCCGGACCGTGCCGCTGACGTTGGCCTGGGTCTGGTCGATCATGGTCTGCATGAGTTCCCGCTCCGGTGAAAACCAGAAGCCGTTGTATATGAGTTCGGCATACCGGGGCATGAGGGAATCGCGGAGGTGCATGACCTCGCGGTCCATGGTAATGGATTCCATGTTCATGTGCGCGAGGCGCAAAATGGTCCCGCCCGGGGTTTCATACACACCCCTGGACTTCATGCCGATAAACCGGTTTTCCACGATATCGCAGCGCCCGATGCCATGTTTGCCGCCCAGGCGGTTCAATTCGGCCAGGAGCCGGGCCGGGCTGAGCGATTTGCCGTTTACCGCCACGGGGTCACCGCCGGCAAAATCGATTTCAATGGTCTCCGCCGCATCCGGTGCGTTTTCCGGTGACACCGTCAGGGTGTACATATCCTCAGGCGGCGCATTCCACGGGTCCTCGAGAATGCCGCCTTCATAGCTGATATGCAGGATGTTCCGGTCTGTGCTGTATGGTTTTTCTTTGGTGGAAGTGACGGGGATCCCGTGTTTTTCAGCAAACGCCATGAGCGCGGTCCGGGAGTTGAGGTCCCACTCGCGCCACGGGGCAATCACCGTGATATGGGGGTCCATTGCGTAATAGGCCAACTCGAACCGGACCTGGTCGTTTCCCTTGCCCGTTGCCCCGTGGGATACGGCATCGGCCCCCTCAATACCGGCGATCTCCATCTGCCGCCGGGCAATGATGGGGCGCGCCAGGGAGGTTCCCAGGAGATACTGCCCCTCGTAGATCACGTTGGCGCGAAAAGCGGGAAACACGTAGTTTGAAACGAAATCCTCGGTCAGATCGTCGATATAGACCTTGCTGGCGCCGGTTTTTACAGCCTTTTCCTCGATGCCGGAGAGCTCTTCGGCCTGGCCGATGTCCGCGGAAAATGCCACCACCTCGCAGTTGTAGGTTTCAACCAGCCATTTCAGAATAACCGACGTGTCGAGACCGCCGGAATACGCAAGCACCACTTTTTTAACGTCTTTCAACACGGGTCGCTCCTGTAGGAAATATAATTTTTATCTGTGCTGCGGTTGCCCGGGCACTCAAGCGCCGATGCCGCCTACCCTGCAATCAGCACTTCCAGTATGGCCTTGTGCATGTGCAGCTTGTTCTCCGTCTGGTCCCAGACCACCGATCGGCTGCCGTCAAGCACATCAGCGGTGATTTCCTCCCCCCGGTGCGCCGGAAGGCAGTGCATGACGATGACGTCTTTTGCCCCATGGGAAAGCAGCTCATTGTTCACCTGGAACGGGGCGAACACCTGCCGCCGCTTTTCAGCTTGCGCCTCCTGCCCCATGCTGGCCCACACGTCCGTGTTCACCACGTCCGCACCGGAAACGGCGGCCACCGGATCGCTGGTGACGGAAATCCGGTCGCCTGCAACAGCTTTGGCCGCGGACAGGATTTCCGCATCGGGCATGTATCCCTCGGGGCATGCCAGGGCCAGTGTAAAGTCCAGTTTTGCCGCGGCATTGATCCAGGAATGCGCCATGTTGTTGCCGTCTCCGACCCAGGCGATCTTAACGCCGGAAAGTCCACCCTTGAATTCGATTACCGTAAACAGGTCGCTCAGGACCTGGCAGGGGTGAAACCGGTCCGTAAGGGCGTTGATGATGGGGATTGAAGCGATCCGGGCGAACTCTTCCTGCATGGCCTGAGAGTAAGTGCGCAGGACAAGGGCGTCGAGATAGCGCTCCAAAACGCGGGCGGTGTCGGCAACGGGCTCGTCCCGGGAAAGCTGGGTGTCCCCCGCCTGGATGAACAAAGGCGTGCCGCCAAGCTGCGCGGTCGCCGCCTCAAAGGAGATCCGGGTCCGGGTGGAGGGCTTCTCAAAAATCAGCCCGACAGTTTTGCCGGCCAGGGATTTTTCGCATATCCCTTTTTTATGCCGGCTCTTGAGCTCTTGCGCCCTTTGGAAAAACAGGCTGAAATCCGTTTGTTCAAGGTCTGAAAGGGTCAATATGTCTTTTTTCAAAATAACCTCCAGGGCGGCTCCCATGTCCGCCCGTTCTATCATGTATGGGTGTTGCTGAAAATATCGTCAAGACAGGCGATCAGCCCGTCCACCTGCGCCCGGGTGATGACCAGGGGCGGAATAAACCGGAGTATGGTTTCCTGGGTGCAGTTGATGAGATACCCCTTTTTCATGCACGCTTCCACAATGGGCGCACCGGCCGTTTTGAGCCGCATGCCGAGCATGAGCCCCACCCCCCGGACGTCCGCGATCACATCGTGGCGGTCCTTGAGCGCGGTAAGCCGCTCTTTGAAATACGCGCCGGTCTCACGGCACGATGCGAGGATATCGTCTCTTTCCATCTGCCGGACCACTTCCAGGGCGGCGGCAGTGATAACAGGCGTTCCGCCGAAAGTGGACGCATGGGATCCGGGCGTAAAGGCGCGGACAACATCTTCCATGGCCAGCATGGCGCCGATAGGCAGCCCGTTTCCCAGGGCCTTGGCCAGGGTCATGATGTCCGGTGCCACACCGTAGTGCTCATAGGCGAAAAGTTTGCCGGTCCTTCCCATGCCGGTCTGAATTTCATCGAAAATCAGGATGGCACCGGTTTCATCGCACAGCCGTCGGGCTGCCTTTATGTATTCGGGAGATGCACACAGCACGCCGCCTTCCCCCTGGATCAGCTCCAGGAGGACTGCACAGGTTTTTTCGGACACATTTGCCGCAAGCGCATCGATGTCATTGAAAGGCACGAAATCAAACCCCTCCAGAATGGGCTCGAAACCCTCCCGCACCTTTTTCTGGCCGGTGGCTGAAAGCGTGGCATAGGTGCGACCGTGAAAGGACTGTTCCATGGCAATGATCCGCCACCGGTTGTAGTTGCCCTTGTCAAAAAAATTCTTCCGGGCCAGCTTGATGGCGGCTTCATTGGCTTCCGCACCGCTGTTGCAGAAAAACACCCGGTCGGCAAAACTGTGATCCACCAGCCATTGTGCCAGCTCCGCCTGGGGGGTGGTGTAAAACAGGTTGGACACGTGAAAGAGCTTTTTGGCCTGCGCCGCCAGAGCGTCTGCCACCCCCTGGTTGGCGTGCCCCAGGTTGCACACCGCGATACCGGCGACGAAATCCACGTAAGCCCGCCCTTCAACGTCCGTGAGCACAGCCCCCTGCCCGCTTTCAAACACCACGGGAAAGCGTTTGTAGGTGTTGGCAATGACCTGGTCTGCCAAATTTATCCAGTCGCTTTCATTCATTTTGGTTATCCCGTTACCTGCGTGCCGACGCCCTTGTCGGTGAACAATTCCAGGAGCAGGGCGTGCCGGCGCGTGCCGTTGATGATTTGAACCTTTTCCACACCGCTTTTCAAGGCTTCCAGCGCATATTCGATCTTGGGGATCATACCCCCGGAAATGGTGCCGTCCGCGATCATTTTGCGCACAGAGGTCGCGTTGACAGACGACACCAGGTTGCCGCCGGCATCCAGCAGGCCGTCCACATCCGTCAGGTAGATAAGGCGGGTCGCGGACAATGCGCCGGCCACTTTGCCGGCGACCAGGTCTGCATTGATGTTGTAGGTTTCCCCTTCGCTCCCGGCCCCCACCGGCGCGATCACGGGGATGTACCCCTGGCCGGAGAGCGTTTTTATGAGATCCGCGTTGACCGAGGTGACAGTGCCCACCATTCCGGGATCCAGGATCTCCGGGGGTTTGGCTTCATCGGGCTGGTAGGTGATCTGCAGCTTGATTGCACGCAGCAGCCCGCCGTCCTTACCCGTGAGCCCAACGGATTTGCCGCCGTGGCGGTTGATCTGTGCCACAATGGACTTGTTGACCTTTCCGCCCAGGACCATTTCCACCACATCCATGGTCTGTTCGTCGGTAAACCGCATCCCCCGGACAAATTTCTGGCTGATGCCCATCCGCTCAAGCACCTGGTTGATCTGCGGCCCGCCGCCGTGAACCACCACCGGGTTCATGCCGATAAATTTCATCAGGGTGATATCGCGGGCGAAATCCTCTTTCAGCTGCTCGTCCACCATGGCGTGCCCGCCGTATTTGACGACGATGGTCGCGCCGTAAAAAAACCGGATGTAGGGCAGCGCCTCGATCAGTATGTCTGCGACATTGGGTTTCATATTGTCGGTATATTCCCTTAATAATTATCCTGTTACTGGCTTGAGAGCGGATCTTTCCTCGACCCGGGAGACAGATTGGAAATCTGTCCCCTGGGGGCTGCCATTCAATCCATCCCCCCTACCCGCCATCCTTCCACGGGGAAAGCAATGCAGCGCTGACGCAATATACAAGCCTATAAAATGTACCGGCTCAGGTCCTGGTCTTCCTTGACGTCCTTCAGCTTTTCATCAACAAAGGCCTTGTCCACCAGGACCTCATGGCCGGCCATGTCCGGGGCGTCGAAAAGAATGTCCTCGAGCAGGTGCTCCATGAGCGTATGAAGCCGCCGGGCACCGATGTTCTCAGCCTGGTTGTTCACTTCTTCGGCCATACGGGCGATTTCCTGCACAGCCTCATCTGAAAAGGACACGGTAACGTTTTCCGTTCTGAGCAGGGCGATATACTGAAGCAGAAGCGCATTTTTCGGCTCGGTCAGGATACGCACAAAATCATCTTTTCCCAGGGAATTGAGCTCAACGCGGATGGGAAAGCGCCCCTGCAGCTCCGGTATGAGATCCGAGGGCTTGCTGGTATGAAAAGCCCCGGAGGCGATGAAAAGGATGTGATCCGTCTTGACCGGGCCGTGCTTGGTGTTCACCGAACTTCCTTCCACAATGGGAAGCAGGTCCCGCTGAACCCCCTCCCTGGAAACGTCCGGGCCGTGGCCGCCTTCCTTGCCGGTGACCTTGTCGATTTCGTCGAGAAAAATAATCCCGGTCTGCTCCACTTTTTCAATGGCCTCCCGGGTCACCTTCTCATTGTCCACGAGGGACTGGGCTTCCGCCTGGGCAAGGATCTTCAGGGCGTCAGCCACGGTGACGCGGCGTTTTCTCGGGGCTCCCCGGGGGAGGATGCTGCCCAGCATATCCTTGAAGTTGATGCCCATTTCCTCCATGCCGGTATTTGAGAAAATCTCGAGCATGGGCATGGGCCGGTCATGGGTTTCCAGGTCCACGAACCGGTTGTCGAGCTTTCCGTCGCGTAGCATTTTCCTGAGCTTTTCACGGGTTGCCGAAGATGCGGCAGCAGGTTCGCTCTCCAGCAGAAAGGTGTCCCCCTGGACCTGCCGTTCTTCACTGGCAGACGATTTTTTACGTGAATCCGATTCCGGCAGCAGGATATCAAGGAGCCGGTCTTCGGCAATTTCCATAGCCCTGCCGGAGACGGCCTCCTGCTCTCGTTCCCTGAGCATGCCGATGGTCAGCTCCAGAAGGTCCCGGACCATGGATTCCACGTCCCGCCCCACGTATCCGACCTCGGTGAATTTCGACGCCTCGACCTTGTAGAACGGTGAATCAGTCAGCTTGGACAGGCGCCTGGCGATCTCGGTTTTCCCCACGCCCGTGGGGCCGATCATGATGATGTTTTTGGGTGCGATTTCATCCTTGAGGTCCGGGGAAACCATGCGCCGGCGCCACCGGTTGCGCAGTGCGATGGCGACCGACCGCTTGGCCTTGCCCTGCCCCACGATGTATTTATCCAACTCGCCTACGATTTCAGAGGGTTTGAGCTCGTTCATAATGTTTGCAGTGCTTTCTGTCTTTAATGATCTGAAAAGGCTATTGATCCCACGCAGTCCATTTTTTTCGATTTCGATCCCGATTTCGATTTCGATTTCGATGGTCCGACAAAATTTTTGGAAACCTGCAGCTGTTGATGCTTCCGCGACCTTTGCCGGAAGACCGGATTCAAGACGGCTTATCAGGGTTGTTTTCGATTTCCTCGATGGAAAAGGCCGTGTTGGTATAGATGCACAGGCTGGAGGCGATCTGCATGGCCTCCGTGACGATGGTCCGGGAGTCCATACCCAGCCTGTCTGCATGGGCCAGAAGGGCTGTTGCTGCTGCATGGGCCGCAACCCCGCCGGAACCGATGCCCAGGACGGGCGCATCCGGTTCGATCACGTCCCCGTTTCCTGATATCAGCAGCATCTGCTCGGCATCCACTGCGATCATCATGGCTTCCAGGCGCCTGAGGAACTTGTCGGTCCGCCAGTCCCTGGCCAGCTCCACGGCCGCCCGGATCAGGTTGCCGTTGTAGCGTTCCAGCTTGCCCTCAAGTTTTTCCGACAGGTTCAACGCGTCCGCGGTGGCGCCGGCAAAGCCCACGATAATCCGGTCGTTGTAGATTCTTCGGACTTTTCTGGCCTTGTGCTTGATCACGGTGGTGTTGAGCGTGACCTGGCCGTCGCCGGCCACCGTGACTTTGCCGTTGTGCCGCACTGCCAGTATGGTTGTTCCGTGAAAATTCATGCGCGTCTGCTTTCCGCCTGATTAAACGTGTTAAGCCTTATTAACTGCATGTCCCCGGAGGGCGTTTCGAGAACGCCGGCTGCCTGGGGGGTTGAATCTTCGACCCGGGAGACAGATTGGAAATCTGTCCCCTGGAGGATTTCCCGTGATTATTTCCCCCGTGATTACTTCCTAGGATGCGCGCTGTCATAGGCCGCCATGAGCCGGTCGATGCTGACGTGGGTATACTTCTGCGTAGTGGAAAGGCTTTTGTGCCCCAGCATCTCCTGGACCATTCGAAGATCGAGTCCCGCATCGAGCAGGTGCGTCGCAAACGTATGCCGCAGATCATGCGGCGATACGGGCATTGCAAGATTCGCTTTTACAGCCGTATCGTTTAAAATTCTGGCGACCGACCGGTCGGTCAACCGCCCGCCGTTTTTGTTCAAAAAAAGCGGCCCCTTCCAGACGTCCGGGGCCTGGTGCCGGTTCCCCTGCAAATTTTCACGGTATTCAAGAACGGCGGAGCGCGCCTTTTCACCGAAAGGGATGATCCGCTCAACCGAGCCCTTCCCTTTAACCCTCAAAATCCGTTTTTCAAAATCCACATGCTCGACGTTGAGGCCCACAAGCTCGGACACCCGGATGCCTGTGGAATACAGGAGCTCAAAAATAGCCCGGTTTCTCTTTCCGGCAAGGGTTTTTGTCTCAATGGAATCCAGCAGGTGAAACACCTCGTCAACCGTCAGATACGTCGGGATGGTCTTTTCAAGCTTCGGCGCAACCACGTTCAACGCCGGGCTTTCCCTTATTGCACCATGTTTTTCAAGATATTTGAAAAACGACCGGATCGCTGAAATTTTTCTTGAAACCGACGTTTTCTTAATCTGCTGCTTGTGCAGAAACCCGAGGTAACTCCGTATGACCAGTGCGCTGACCTGCTCAATGTCCCGGCTCAGGGCTGGACCCTGCCCCTCCGGGCTGGAAGCCTCTTTCAGGCCGCCTGCGGCCCCGGTCACCATTTCCCGGTTGGCCGTAAAATAATTCAGAAAATCCAGCAGATCCCGTGCATAGGCCCTGCAGGTATTGTCGGAATACCCTTTTTCCGCGGCAAGAAAATCGATAAACGAATCAATCAGCTTCGTAAGGGCTGTCGGGCTCATCGGCGAACTCCGGATTGCGGAAGGCTGCCGTTCGGTCAGTGCAGGCTCAACATGGACTCGATTTCACGCCAGCTGCCCACCTCCCTGAAAGGATGCGGTTTTCTGTTCCAGGGCTGCCGGAAAACGATGGGCGAAACGCCCGCTTCTGCAAGCAAAAAGCACGTTTCCAGGCGATCCTCCACGAAACATTCGATATTGTTTGATTTCAGGACTTCCTGCTTTCCTTCGAAAGACCCGGTTGCCACCACTTGTATTGCATCCGGCGGGACCCCGATATGCTCGCACAGCCACCCGGTGATCGGTCCCTCTTCGGGCCTTGCAGTCACAAACAGCGTCGGGCGATGGTGCCGGTTCAACCGGTTGAGGATGCGCGGGGCATCGACGATAGGGCTCAGCGGCACCGAAAAATCACCGCTCATGATTCTGATCAGAATCTCCGTCATTACGCCCTCATCGAGATCCAGGCACGTTCTCAGGTCGTAGTCAACAATGTCCTCGTACCGGACGCTGTTGATACCGTATTCTGACCGGGCAATGGAAAGGAACAGGCGCATGGTGTCCGCCACGACCCCGTCAATATCAAACGCCACAACAGATGGTTCTATTTTCATATAATCGCTTTTTGCTGTCTTATACCCTTCGGGTTTTCTTCTTCAGGCGGCTGATCCGATGCCGGAAAATATCTGCCATTTTATTGTCTTCCGCCTCGATATAGGCCTGGCGCTTCTTGCGCAGTTCCCGTATTTTTTCCTTTATCTGGCGAACCGTTCCGGCAGCACTCTTTTTGACGCCGTTGTCTATTATGCCCTTGGCGTCCTTGATTGCGGAAATCAGTTCGGCCTTGTTCATACCATAGGTTCCGGTGATGCCATCAATACCCTTGGCCATTTCCCGGAGCTCGGTTGCCGTCATTTTTTCCAGGGGTTTTTCCTTTGCTTCTTTTTCTTTCTTGCCCATCGGTATTCATTCTCCTTTTGATCCGATATACGCGTGAAAATTTCAGTCAGCCGGCATCCCAACGGTTTCCTTCGGTAATGCCGCGTCCAAAACAGAAAGCGGAGGACGCGGCCCCCGCATTTCCAACCAGAAATTGTAAGCCTTAATTGTAAAACAAATAAGAATTTATTGTCAATATATAAATACGATACAGGATGTTTAAGGTGATCTGGAGCGGGCAAGTCCCGATTATTATGCGGGGAAAAAGGGCCCCCCTTGAGGAACATGCCAATAAAGCCCGGACGGATATCAGCTTCGACCCGGAAGACAGAATGGAAGCCTGTCCCTGAATTTTGACATTTGAACATGGTTAATCCCCGGAGGGGATATAGAATTTAGCCGGTGGTTTCAACCACCGGTAATAAATGACGCAATAAAACCGGAGTCCTGAAGGGACGACACCTGTTGTATGTCGTCCCTTCAGGACTCCAATGTAAACATTGATATCACCATTTCCGGTGGTTGAAACCACCGGCTATACGATGTCACCCCTGCCGGGGTGGAGCAATGCCAATATGCAGTGTCTTGCCTGCAACAAATGATGTGATCATCTTTAACCGGTGACTTCAACCACCGGCGCGGTTCAAGCCGGTTCTTCAAGCTTCTTCATGATCTTCTGCATGTCCTCCCACACCGGGCGCTTGGCGGATCCATGGGCCAGAACATAGGCCAGATCATGGGTGGGCATCACGGGAATCCCCTCGAAATCGTGAAATTTTCCGCGCCTGAGGGCAAAGGGGACCTCACCGCCAAGAAGCACGCCTGCGGCGGATTCCCCCAGCAGGCAGATCATCGACGGCTTGATGGCCCGAATCTGGCGGACCAGGTGATGGCGGCAGGCCCGCGCCTCCCATTTGTTGGGGGGCAGCCCCTTGGGCGGAAGGCATTTGACAGTGTGGCTGATGTAAACTGAATCCCGGTCAAGCGCCATGGCCTGGATAATCCGGGTCAAAAGCTCGCCCTGCTCTCCCGAGTAAGGGATTTTTGCAGCGGCATCCCCGGGCTCCGGAAAATAACCGATAAGCATCAGGGGCGCACTTTCCGGCCCCGCGCCGAAAACAGACCCGACACCGGAATCCGCCAGGCCGCATCTCCGGCAATGACGGTATTCATCAAATACATCACCCAGGGAAGCAGGGGATGAGCGATCGGGCTCAACAGGGGCCGTTTTTTCCCACGAGGCAACGATACCGATGCTTTTTTCACTCAGGTAAACGCCGTCGCATCCCGCTGCTTTAAGAAACCCGAGGTGTTTCTGAACCTCACAGACAAGGCGATCGAATTCGTGCGGCATTGCCGTCACATGTCTACCCGGGAAGCTATGTGCCATTTTTCCGTCCGATCATCGCGGCCACATGATCGATAATGATGTTTGCGGCCGAAAACTTGTCTATCACGGGCAGGTCCTCTTTTCTGCCGTCAGCGAAAAAGAGCTGAATGGCATTGGTGTCGGCGTTGAACCCGGAGTCCTTTGCACCCACGATGTTGGCGGCGATCATGTCAAGGTTTTTCCGCTTGAGTTTATCGCGTGCGTATTTTTCGATCTCCCGGGTTTCCGCTGCAAACCCGACCAGGATCCGGCCCGGTTTTTTCCGCCGGCCGAGTTCGGCAAGGATATCCGTGGTCTTCTCCATTTCCATGACAAGGGTATCTTTTTCCTTTTTGATCTTATGAGAGGACACCCCGACCGGTCGATAATCGGATACCGCCGCCGTCTTGATGACAATATCGGCCGCATCGCCCTCATCGAGTACGGCTTTGGCCATCTCTGCCGCGGTCACCACCCGTAAGACCTTCACGTCCTCGGGATCGGGAAGCGCAGCCGGCCCGGACACCAGCACCACATCCCCCCCCCGCAGGGCGGCGGCCCTGGCCACGGCAAACCCCATCTTTCCCGAGGAAGGGTTGCTCACGTACCGGACCGGATCAATGGGCTCCCGGGTCGGCCCGGCCGACACAAGGACTCGCTTCCCGGAAAGGTCTTTCGGGCTGACGGCGCCCAGCACGCGCCAGGCGATTTTCTGCGGATCGGCAAGCCGTCCCGGACCGGTGGTTTTACAGGCAAGCTCCCCTTCGTCCGGCTCGACCAGGATGAACCCGTCGCCTGCCAGAATGTCCAGGTTGCGCTGAACCGACCGGTTTTCATACATGTCCGTGTTCATTGCCGGACAGATCAGGCGCGGCGCCGTCACCGCCGTCAAAAGCGTTGTCAACGCGTCATCGGCAATACCGTTGGCCAGCTTTCCGATGATACTGGCCGTGGCCGGCGCGATGACGGCCACGTTAATGCCCTTGGCCCAGTTGATATGGCGGATCTCATGCCCTGCGGCATCATCAAACATGGCATCGAAAACAGGGTGTCCCGATATGGCCTCGAACGTTAGCCGGCCCACGAATGCCTGGGCGTTTTTGGTCATCGCCACCCGGACATCCGCACCGGCTTTCTGGAGCAGCCGAAGCAGCTCCACGCTCTTGTACGCGGCAATGCCGCCGGATACGCCCAGAACAATACGCTTGCCAGAAAGAAGGGTTTCCGTCCACATGCGATCCGCCTCCGTTGTGCATTATAAAAAACCTTTTATTGCGCCTCATCATCTGGTAAAAATGATTGGCGTCAATTCATATTCCCGGGTTTCTGTTGTTTATACTACCTGCAGGAAAGGCTGTAAACGTTTTTATATCCTTGTGCAGACCACCCGGCACCCATCGTTTTTGAAAACAAACACGAGCGAGCAACATGAATTTTCTGATCAAACACCCATTGCACATTCTCCTGGGCACCCCCTTGAAACCATCGCTTGAAAGGCATGGCCGTTTTGGGGGGCGCAGACGGTCATCCGGCACCCTGAAAACAGCATGCACGTGTCTGCTCTTTATGCTGGCTTTGATTGGATGCTCGGAAAAAAAGGATCTCAAGCAGGAATACCTTGAGCGGGCTGAGAACTGCTTTGAAAGTCAGCAGTATACGTGTTCCAGGGACATGCTTCTGAAAGCGGTTGAAATCGACCCCGAATTCACGGCGGCTTACGCCCGGCTGGGAGAGGTCTACCTCCGGCTCGGAAATATGGCCGGCGCCTTTGAAGCGCTCAAGACCGCAACCGACCTTGACGACGGGCTGACGGAAAGCCTGCTGCGTCTCGCCAATCTCCACCTGCTGAACCACGATTACGACAAAAGCATCGAAATAACGGGCAGAATCCTTAAAAATGACCCGGACAACCTCCATGCGCTGGCACTGAAGGCTTACACATACACTTCCACCGAACAATTTGAAAAAGCGAGCGAACTGTTCAGCCGCATCATAGAAATCAACCCGGGCGAACTGCAGGCATATCTCAGCCTCGCCCGAATTCATCTTCACGGGGGAAACCTCAAGGGCGCGACCGACATTCTGTATGGCGCCATTGACAACAACCCCCAGTCCATTCAGCCATATATCGCGCTTTACGGGCTGCACATGCAGACACGGAATTATAAAGACGCCTATGATGTTCTGACAAGTGCCGTTGCCATCAATGACAACGAACCGAACCTCTACATTCTGCTCGGCAACTTCTATATCCACACGCAGCAATGGGAAAAGGCGGAGTCCGCATACCTGAAAGCGATCGAGACAAGGCCCCAGGCGGTAAACCTCTACATCTTCGCTGCATCCTTTTACAAGGCCACCAACCAGCCGCAAAAGGCATTGGCGATTTATGAGTCCGCCCTGGCGCAGCAGCCCGGAAACCCCAAGGTGCTGCTCCAGATCGCCGACCTCTACCTGGGGTTCAACCGCGTGGATAAAGCACGGGTGAGCATTCAGGCAATCAAGAAAAACCAGCCGGGTTTTCTGCCGGCAAGAATTCTGGAGGCCAAGATCCTTATCGCGGAAAACAGCCCGGAAAAGGCGCTTGCCGAATTATCCGAACTGGCGGCAAACCACCCGGAAGACAGCCGCATCTTTTATTACAAGGGGCTTGCCTATCTCAAGAGCAACCTGCCCGACGCAGCCCGCACCGAATTGTTGAAGGTGCAGAAAAACAGGGAGGAATTCATCCCATCCCAGCTGATCCTGGCGGGCATTTACATGAGCGAACGAAAAATGGCGCGCGCCATCGATACCCTCAACGGTGTTCTGGATGTTTCGCCCGACAACTACCAGGCCCGCGCCCTGCTCGGCAGCATTTACATCCAGCAGCGTGACTTTGAAAAAGCCCGGCACCATTTTCAGACCCTCACCGATATGAACCCTGCAAACCCTGAAGGCCATTTCAACATGGGCCTGCTTTTCAGGATCAAGGGCAATTACGAAGAAGCCGAAAAAGCCTTCAACAGGGTGCTCTCGCTCAACCCCCTGCACCTCCAGGCGTTTGTCAACCTGATAACGGTGCTGGCCGAGCAGGGAAAATACGATGAGGCCATCGCCGAGTGCAACGACCGCATTGCGGCCGCAACGGATGAGCCTTCCATGCTGGCCGTTGTCTACAATCTCAAGGGGAAGCTCTACATCGCTAAAAATGACCTTAAGCGGGCGGAAGACCTTTTTAAAACAGCGATCGAGAAGGACCCCAATTTCATGCCGTCCTATTATTCGCTGGCCGAGACCTACATGATGGAGGAAAAACGAGACAAAGCCATCAGCCATTACAAGATGGCCTTAGACAGAAACCCCAACCAGGAAGTACCGCACATGATGCTGGCCATCATGTACAGCCAGCAAGAAAAAATTGACCTTGCCATCGATCATTACCGCAAGGTGCTTGCCATCAGTCCGAATTTTGTGCCCGCCATCAATAACCTGGCCTACCTTCTGGCAGAAAGCCAAACCGATCTTTCAGAAGCCCTCAGACTGGCCAAAAATGCCCGGGACCGGATGCCCGACGACCCGAGGATCCAGGATACCCTGGGGTGGGTGTATCATCGCCTTGGATTGTATGAGGAAGCAATCCGTGAATTTACGGAAAGCCTTGAAAAGCTTCCCGACAACGCCACCGTTCATTATCACCTGGGCAAGAGCCTTTACCGGAAAGGAGACCTGGAAAGCGCGAGAAACCTCATTGAAAAAGCGCTGCATCTGGATCCTGAATTCGAAAACGCAAGCGATGCCCGGGCGGTTCTCGAAGCCATCGGCAAAAAAACAGACAGGGAATCATAAAACGTCATCATATGAAGCATCTGTCCTTTAACATATTGATTCTTTGCATCCTCCTGCCGCCGCTGCTGTACCTGGGGACCATTCACGGCCTGGAAGCCTATTACCTTGAATCCCGTTATCAGAATGAAGTCGAAAACATATACCTTTCCGACATGGACAACATCCTCAGCGGAAACGTGATGCTCCAGGAATCCGTCAGGGAATCCATACGGCGCTTCATGGACGAGGACCTGCTGATCAAACTGGGGATCGACCTGGATGTTACGATAACCACGGGAAATGGCATCATCCTTTACCCGCCCGGATACCAGCCCGGCACGCCGGCAGACATCGTCAACCAGAATCCCATTGAAACAGCAAGGGAAAACTTCCAGACGTTGCAAGACGGTCTCACAGTGGAAGTCGACGCCATCATCCGACTGTATTCAGTCCTCGCCCTGTCCATTCTTTTGTTCTACATTCTTATTGCAGGCAGCGGACTGTATCTCTATTTTAACTCAGCGTCGTTCAAAGCTCACCGCGAAGAGCAGGAAAAAGCCGTCGAGCTCGAAAGGCTTCACCGGCTAGAAGATGAATTCAACCAGCAATTCAACCGGCTTACAACAGAAAGGGAAAGCCTGCTGCAGGAATACCACTCCCTTCACTCTTCGCTTGAGGAACAAAAAGAGAAATCCGCAAAAAACGAAGAAGAGATGTTCGATGAAATCGAGAAGCTGGAGCACCGGCTATCTAAAAATATCCAGGAGCAGGAGCTGCAGGCAAATGAAATTCTCGAGATGGAAGAAAAAATAAGCGAGTTGGAGAAACTGCGTGAGAATATCAACCGGCAAAAGGAAAAGGGGATCGAAAAACTGGGGAGGCGATTCAAAACATTATACAAAAACGTCGAAATGCATGAAAGGGCGCTGCTGGGCATCGACGATTTGACCGACGACATGGCCCTTAAGGCCGAGGAAGTGATACACCATCTAAACGCCGACCCGTCAACGGTATCGATCAAGCGAAAGGTGTTTTCCAGGAAGGGCAAAATCAACGCCTTTGAGGTGGTATTTTCGTACAACGGGCGGATTTATTTCAAGAAGAACGGGCAACAGGGCATCGAGGTGCTGGCAGTGGGCACTAAGAACACGCAGGCCCGGGACCTTGCCTACCTGGACCGGGCCGGGTAGCCGTTATTCCTGAGTGTCTTTGGGTCCCGAATCCCGGGGTGCGCCCCCCCGGCTTCCCCCTGAATCCGGCGCTTCCTTGTATCCGCAACCGCGCGTGGCGCATCGGAGCATGGGGCCATCCTTCTTGGTTTCCTTTTCAACCAGATACGGGGCGCCGCAATCAGGGCAATGTCGATTGACAGGCCTGTCCCAGAGAGCGAAGGTGCATTCCGGATAGCGGTTGCACCCGTAAAAAACTTTCCCCCGTTTTGATTTTTTTTCAACCACTTCTCCCGTGCAGCCGGCTTCCGGGCACGCCACCCCGATAGCCGCGCCTTTACCGTTGCCGTGCAGGGAGCGGGTGTTCCTGCACTCGGGATACCCGCTGCATGCCAGAAAATCACCGTATCGGCCCTGCTTGACGACCATGGGGCGGCCGCACTTGTCGCAGATCTCCCCATCAGCCAGTTCCTGTACAGGCTCCACCGGCTGGATCCGGCCTTTCTCGTCCCGCTCGTAGTTGCGGGAATAAGTGCATTCGGGATAGCCTTCGCACGCCAGGAAAGGGCCGTTTTTGCCGACCTTGATGCGGACTTCCCGGCCGCACACAGGGCATTCGATGCCGGTCGGCATGCCGACGCCTTTAACACTCAACATCTCGCTGGCAGCCGCAATCACGCGTGTCTCAAACACCTCGTAGAATTGCCGAAGAAGCTGGGCGGCATCCGTTTCAGCCGACTCGACACGGTCCAGGTCGTTTTCAAGCTTTGCAGTGAAATCAACATCAACAATATCCGGAAAATTCTTTAAAAGCAGGTCTGTAATGATAAATCCCAGCTCATTGGGCCGGAACACCCCTTTTTCCAGCTCGACATACCCTTTTTCCCGAATGGTGGACAAAATGGCCGCATAGGTGCTCGGCCGGCCGATACCGTTTTCCTCGAGCTCCTTTACAAGGGTGGCTTCGGTAAACCGCGGGGGCGGTTGGGTAAAATGCTGCTTCGGCTCCAAAGACAACAGCTTCAGCCTTTCGCCTTCCGCCAGATCCGGGAGCTGCCCCTTGGCCTTTTCATTTTCAGCGGAAATGGCATCGTCGGCGGACTGATAGAGGCTCAAAAAACCGGGAAACCGAACAGTGGAGCCGGATGCGGAAAAAAGACACCCGCCGGCGACAATCGTAATGGTTTTCTGGTCGACCAGGGCCTCGGCCATCTGGGAGGCCACGAATCGCTGCCAGATCATCTGGTAAAGGGCCAGCTGGTCCTTAGACAAATACGCGGCAATCTTTTCAGGCCCGTGAAAAACAGAGGTGGGACGGATCGCCTCGTGGGCGTCCTGGGTCCGGTTCTTGTTTTTGAAGAAACGCGGTTTGTCCAGCGCGTAATCACTGCCGAACCGCTCAAGAATGAGCGCCCTGGCTTCGTCTGCGGCTTCCGCCGATATCCGGGTGGAATCCGTGCGCATGTAAGTGATAAGACCGACCGTTTCACCGCCGAGATCAATCCCTTCATACAATTGCTGTGCAACGGTCATGGTCTTTTTTGCGGAAAATCGCAGCCGGCGAATGGCCTCCTGCTGGAGTTTGCTGGTGGTAAAAGGGGGATAAGGACGGCGCCGGATCGTTTTTTTCACGATCTTCTCCACCGTGTATGCTGCGTCCCGCAGAGTCTCGTGAATGGCGGCCGCGGTCTTTCCGTCAGGGATGGAAATTTTTTTCCCGTCTTTTTTGACCAGTTTTGCTGAAAATGCAGGGGGGTGCCCGCCTTCGAGCGTCGCCGTAACCGACCAGTATTCTTCCGGGTCAAATACAAAAATAGCGCGCTCCCTTTCACAGATCATCCGGACAGCCACCGATTGGACCCTTCCCGCACTGAGTCCATATTTCACTTTTTTCCACAGGATCGGACTGATCTGGTATCCCACCAGCCGGTCAAGGATGCGCCGGGTCTGCTGCGCCTTGTAACGGTATTCATTCAGCGGCTCGGGTGCGTCGAGCGCTTCTGTCACCACTTTTTTGGTCAATTCATGAAAAAGCACACGGTGAAACCGCCGGCCCTT
Organism: Desulfobacterales bacterium; assembly: GCA_007127175.1. Classification (GTDB taxonomy): domain Bacteria; phylum Desulfobacterota; class Desulfobacteria; order Desulfobacterales; family Desulfosalsimonadaceae; genus B1SED10-16. Next base: position 5,626 of record SKZX01000359.1, on the reverse strand, counting down.
TTTTTTGAGAATTTCAGCTGTGTGCCATGCAATGGCTTCCCCCTCACGGTCCGGGTCGGGTGCAAGGTAAATGTCCTCGGCATCACCGGCAGCCTGTTTCAAGGCCTTGATCACTTTCTGCTTGCCCGGTATGGTGACATACATCGGTTTGAAATCGTTTTCGATATCGATACCAATGTCTCTTTGTGGCAGGTCTTTGATATGACCCACCGTGGAAGCCACATTATACCGGTCTCCCAGGTATTTTTTGATGGTTTTGACCTTTGTCGGGGACTCGACGACAACGAGCGGTTTTGCCACTATATCTCTCCGCTTGACATAAAAAATTTTCCGGGCGCTTGGATGACCAGGCCCATCAGTTCCAGTTTCAATAAAATCACCAGCAAATCGACCGTATTCATTCCGGTCTGCTGTGCTAAATCGTCAATATGGACCGGATACGGTTCAAGCCTGCAATATACATCGGATTCATCATCTGTCAAATCCATTGACGCATCCGCACGATCATTTGGGGAAGGTTCATCCTGCATGCACGCCGGACGGCAGCTGAGCCTGCCGGCCAGGTGAATGAATTCCTCGATAATATCGTCGACCCTTTCCACAAGCTTGGCGCCCTGCTTGAGCAGGCTGTGCGCGCCGGCGCTTTTGCAGGAGGTGATGCTGCCCGGGACCGCGAAAACATCTCTGCCCTGTTCACCGGCAAGCCTCGCCGTGATCAGCGATCCGCTTTTTTGCGCCGCCTCCACGACGACCGTGCCAAGGGTCATGCCGGAAATAATCCGGTTCCTGGCGGGAAAATTGTATGCATTGGGAGGCGCCATTACGGGCAGTTCTGACAGGACGGCGCCTGAAGCGGCAATGTCATGATACAGCTTCCGGTTTTCCGGGGGATATATCACCGCAAGCCCGCTCCCCAGAACAGCGGCGGTTTTGCCGCCTGCAGACAAGGCCCCCTGGTGGGCGGCCGTATCGATGCCGGTCGCCATGCCGCTGACGACCCAGAAACCCCTTGCCGCAAGGTCGGCACCCAGGCGCCTTGCCATTGAAAAACCGTACCGGGTGGGATTTCGGGAGCCCACAACGGCGACAGCCGGAGAAAAAACAAAACAACGGCCATGGGCATACAGGTATGGCGGTGGATCGTGAATTTCCCTGAGCAGATCCGGGTATTCGGCATCCAGGAGCGTCACGGGCCTGTATCCCCGCCTTATCACAAGGTCGCATTCCCTTTTGACACTGTCGGGGAACCTGCCTGCCCTGACTGTGGCATGGATTGCCTTTACCATGGCTGGATTCATGCCCTCAACGGAAAGCAGCGCACCCGCATCAGCGGCGCACACCCTTTGCGGATCACCGAAGCGGTCCACCAACAGTTTAAATGTCCGGTTTCCGATGCCGGGTACTTTCCTGAGAGCAATCCAGAAAAGGAGATGATTGATATCGGCAGGTTGATTCATTTATGACAAAAGCAAAAGCAAGTCGTCCGACGGCCGGGGGCCAGTTTATGGGGCGGCCGCACCTGTTTCGGATTCCAACGGTTCATACCCGTCTTCACCCGTCGGCGGCATGGTTTCCTTGAGCAGAAGCAGCATGGGGCTTGCCACGAAAATGGAGGAATAGGTTCCCACAAGAACGCCTATGATGAGGGTAAATGCAAAATCTCGAATAATATCTCCGCCCAGGAAAAAGAGCGACAGCAGGACCATCAACGTTGTCGTCGATGTCAGAACCGTCCGGTTCAATGTTTCATTGATGCTGTTGTTGATATTTTTCTCAAGGACGCGTGTGCTGTAAAGCCTGAGGTTTTCCCGGATACGGTCGAAAACCACAATGGTATCGTTAAGGGAATAACCGATGATCGTCAGAAGCGCCGCCACGACAGGAAGGGAAAATTCCTTGCCCAGGAGGGTGAAAATGCCGACCGTAATCGTTACATCATGCAGCAGCGCAACAACCGCGCCCATGGCATACCTGAGGCGCAGCTGCCAGAACAGCACAAGGGTGATGACAATGGCTGCAAGGATCAAAAGGGGAATACTCAGCTGGAGCCGGGACAGGAACACCACCCCCCCGATGAGCACGCCGGCCGTCACGCCCGAAACCATCCATTTCATCTCAAACCGGCCCGAAATGTATATGGTTATGAACAGCAGCGCGTAAAACATGGCGAAAAGGGCCCCTTCCCGAAGGGTTTCACCCACCTGGGGCCCGACCATTTCGACCCGGCGGATTTCAGGGGAGGCGCCGGTGGATTCGGCCAACCGGGAAGTCAGGGTCCCTGCAAATTCCTCCCCTGTGGCCAGACCTTCCTGGGTCCTCACGAGAAATTCATTCTGATATTCTGCGCCGTAGGTCTGAAGCGATACCCCCGAAAGTCCTGCTGCATCCAGCCCTGATCGAACATCGTTGATCTCCACGGGGGCGTCGAAACGCACCTGTATAATGGTGCCGCCGGCAAAATCAATGCCATAATTGGGTCCCCGGTTGACGGCCAGGGTCACGATGCAGGCCACTATCATTACAAGGGATATGATAAAACCGATTTTATGTTTTCCGATAAAGTCGATATTGATCCCGGGTTTAATTAACTCCATCCGCCATGGTCCTTATATGCTTATGGTTTTCATGCGACGGGAGACGTAGAGCAGGTCCAGCACCTGGCGGCAGACCACAAGCGCCGTGAACATGCTGGCCAGGACCCCCAGGCTCAATGTAACCGCAAATCCGCGCACCGGGCCGGTGCCGAACTGGAACAGCACGATCGCCGCAATCAGCGTCGTTACGTTGGCATCCATGATTGTCAGGGTTGCACGGTTGAAACCGGCAGTTATTGCCGCGGCAACCCGCTTGCCGAGTCGCAGCTCTTCACGTATGCGCTCGAAAATAATAACATTGGCATCCACGGCGATGCCGATGGTCAGGATAATGCCGGCAATGCCCGGCAGGGTCAGTGTTGCCTGGAAAGCGGCAAGGCCTGCGGCGATCAGCAGAATATTCAGGAGGAGGGCGAGATTGGCGACCAACCCGGCAACATGGTAATAAATAACCATGAAGACGAGTACCAGCACACCGCCTACGAGCATGGACATCAACCCCTGCCGGATTGAATCCTGGCCCAGGGAAGGCCCCACGGTCCTTTCCTCGATAATTTCAACAGGTGCAGGCAGCGCGCCAGCCCGCAGCACGATGGCCAGGTCACGGGCTTCCGGAATGCTGAAATTTCCTGTGATCCTGGCAGTCCCGCCCGGTATGCGCTCCTGAATGACCGGAGCGGAATACACCCGGCCGTCCAACACGATGGCCAGCCGCCTTCTGACATTCTCCCCGGTAACCTGTTCAAAAATGCGCGCCCCCTGGCGGTTGAAGGTGATCGACACATAGGGTTCATTGAATTGCTGGTCGATCTGCACACGGGCGTTATCCAGATAGGCGCCCGTCAGCAGTGTTCTTTTCTGAACCAGGTATGGCTCCCTGCCCCTATCGCCGTCTGGGCTGCCGTAGAGAATTTCGCTTCCGGCGGGAACGTCGCCGTCAAGCGCCCGTGAGAGGCTGTGTTCCTCGTCGAGAAGCTTGAATTCCAGCATGGCCGTCCGGCCAATCAGTTCCTTGGCCCTGTCCGTGTCGGTAACGCCCGGCAGCTGAATCTGGATGCGCCTTTCGCCCTCAATGCGGATATCGGGCTCGGACACCCCGAATTCATCAATCCGGTTGCGGATGGTTTCCAGAGCCTGACGCACAGCCTGGCGCTGGACGTCTTTCGCTGTTTCCTCCACAAGGCTGAGCCGGACGACAACCTCCCCGTTGTGATCCTTTTCCGACTCGATTCGCAGGTCTGAAAAATTTCGATCAACCAGGCGTTTAAACGCAGGCACGTCATCGGGATTGATGAGTCGGAAGGCCAGTTCAGTCGCCCCCACATCCGTCACCTCAACAGAGCGGATCCGCTCGTTTCTCAAGGTGCCCCGCAGGTCGTTCCGGATTCTTTCAACGGTGCTTTCCACGGCCTTCTGCGTCTGGACCTCCAGTGCGAGATGCATCCCTCCCTGCAGATCAAGCCCGAGGTTGATCTGGTTATGCGGCCACATGGATGGTTTGAATGTCGGCATGACATACACCACCGCCGGTATGATGACCGCGATCATTACGATTATTCGCCAGGATAGCCCTTTCAATGCAACCGCCCTTTCAGGAGTCTGTGTGAACAGCCCATGTGGGAAAAATGAAATGCAGGCCGATCATTGAAGCCAATAGCGCCTGCAATCCCTTTTAACCGCTTATTTGATCAATTTCACGCCACCGGTATTAATCTAAACAACAAACCGGCAGTGCATCGGAGAGGTGACGATCAAGCGTTTTTTTCGCTCGACGGCCCCCTCAACCCGGCGATGGTCGGCCGGGACACTTTGATGCGCACCTTGTCGGCAATTTCCACGGTAACCGTATTGTCGTCTATTGCAGTAATTTCACCGTAAATTCCGCCGCTGGTAATCACCCGGTCGCCTTTTCTCAGATTGTTCACCATGTTCTGATGCTCTTTGGCTTTTTTCTGCTGCGGCCGGATCAGAAGAAAATAAAAAATCACGAACATCAGGATAATGGGAATGAACGCGGCGAAACCGCCGCCCGCGCCGTCCGCTGCCTGGCCTGACTGCCCCATTGCATATGCTATGTCAATCAAAATGATACCTCCTAATATATGGATTAACCAATAATATACTGCCTATACTGATAAAATTTCACGTAAACGTGATTCCTCCGGCTTTTGTGAAATAAATGTCAGGCTTTTATATGCAAAAAAAAGGCGTCAGTCAATCGTATCTGTAAAAAATTTTTCGCCGGTCCCTTGTTTCGTCATAAAAATCAACACATTGTGTTAAGTAAGCCCAGTTAATCCCTTGGGTGAAATTTGTTGTACCGAAATCGATTGTCTCAAATCCATAGCACAGGGCATCGTCCATATTCAAAGGTGATTATTATATGAAGGACAATTCCGTTGTGAGGTGGGGCGGTGCTGCCCCGGCAACTGCAGGAGAACGCTGATAGCTCTAAGGCTCGCTCCCTTGCACCCTGTGATAAACAGCAGGGCCACAGGGCGCTGACGTCCGCTTCGCCAAGAGCTATCAGCAACCCCCTGCAATTGTTGCCGTGGGCAGCACCGCCCCACCGCCACACGGAATTGGTCAATTATATAGCCATCTGCCCTCATTCAGCAGTTCCAACGATTCTTTTCGGCTGTCAAATCATGGTCCGCCCCTATGAACCTGAACAGCCTTTAGGGAAATTTCCCTATAATAACAGGGCAGGTAGCGGCTTTGACCCGGGGGACAGACTGAAAGTCTGTCCCCCGGGGGTTCTGCAAATCCGACTCCGAGAGGCGAAAGAACACTCCGGGTGAATTTGCCCTTATACAATTGATCAATTTCAACCGGGTGGCGCCGGGCATTGCCCGCGGCAACAATTGCAGGGGGTTGCTGATAGATCCTGGCGAAGCGCGGACAAGCGCCCTGTGGCTTTGCCGTTTATCACAGGGTGCGTTTGCGCAAGCCATGGAGATATCAGCGTTCTCCTGCAGTTGCAAGGGCAATGCCCGGTGACACCCGGGGGAAATTGTCCTTATAATAAAAAT
>SKZX01000123.1 GCA_007127175.1 Desulfobacterales bacterium | reverse complement strand
TTCTGCCACCCCTGCCGGGGTGGGGTGATGCCAATATGCACCGCCTTGCATGCAACAAATATTGTGATCATCTTTGACGCACCCATCCTCTGGCTTCCTTTTTCGGCGTCGGGGTCGGTATCGGGGTCGGTATCGGGGTCGGCTTTTGACCTTATAAACCGGTATCCGGAAACGAAATTTATAGCCATGGCGATAAATTGTTTTCCGTGCAGCCGGGTTTGGGGTATATTTGCATCAGGCTGCACCCGGATATTTCCCTTCCTTTCCTGTTAACCAAGGAGGATACGCCCATGCGCACCGCAAAGGACTATATTGTTTTTCCCCTGGACCTGCCGACCGTGGAACAGGCGTCCCGCTATGTCCGCCGGCTTTCCGATCATGTGGGCATGTTCAAGGTGGGCCTTGAGCTTTTCGTCAGGGGCGGCAACCGCATCCTGCAGACCATCCGCAACGAAAGCGATGCAAAGATTTTCCTGGACCTGAAGCTCCACGACATCCCTGAGACCGTCCGCCGCGCCATGATGCAGATCGCCGGCTGGAAAGTGGATTTTACCACGGTTCATTGCGGGGAAAGCGCGCGCATGCTCGAGGCTGCCGTTGAAGGGGGGGCTGGGAAGGTGGCCGTTCTGGGTGTAACGGTATTGACCTCGGTTTCGGCCGAAGACATCTGGACTTCGGGCTTTGAAAGCCGCTACGCGGAGAATATCATTGATCTCGTTGTGCTCCGGGCGAAAACGGCAAAAGCGGCCGGCTGTAAAGGGGTCGTGTGCTCGGGGCGCGAGGTGAGAACCATCAAGGAACGGTTCGGCGCCGATTTCACGGCCATGGTGCCGGGAATCCGGCCGGCGTGGTCTCTCGGTGAAAATGACGACCAGAAACGGGTGGTGACCCCGGCTGAAGCCATTGAAAACGGGGCTGATTACCTGGTCGTGGGCCGGCCCCTAAGGGATGCTGAAGAACCTGAAATCGCTGCAGAAATGCTTGCCGCGGAAATCGAGGGCGCGCTCTGACGACTCCCCCCTTAAAACCCCCGAAGCGTCCTTTGAAAAATAAACGCAATAATGATCACTGCGACAATGATCGTAAAAACAACCTGATTTCTGTTGAATTTTTTCATAAATCGGCCATTGCTGCTACACGGGCGCGTTTATGCGGATGCGTTTAAATCGATTCGTCCAGGCCGAACGCCGTGTGCAGGGTTCGCACGGCCAACTCCGTGTATTTTTCCTCGATAACGCATGAAATCCGGATCTCGGACGTCGAAATCATCAGAATATTGATGTTTTCAGCGGCAAGGGCGGCGAACATCTTTGACGCAACGCCTGAATGGCTTCTCATCCCCACGCCCACAACAGAAACCTTGGCAATGTTCTTGTCGCCGACCACATCTTCGGCCCCGATTTTTTCGGCGATCTTCTGCTCTATTTCCAGGGCTGCCTCAAAATCCGACTTGGGGACCGTAAAGGTGAGGTCCGTCAGGTTGCCGGCCCGGGTATTCTGGATGATCATGTCCACACCGATGCCGGCTTCGGCAATGGGTTCGAGTATCTGCATGGCGATGCCCGGCCGGTCCGGCACCTTGCTCAACGTGATCCGTGCTTCGTTCTTGTTGTGGGTGACGCCGGAAACAACGACTTTCTCCATGTTGGCATCTTCATAGACGACCATGGTACCTTCCTCCTCGCTAAAGGATGACCTGACGTGAATGGGCACGTCGTATTTTTTCGCAAATTCGACGGATCGGATCTGGAGCACTTTCGCCCCGAGGCTCGCCATCTCAAGCATTTCATCATATGAAATGCGTTCCAGCTTCCGGGCCTTGGAGCAGATATTGGGATCGGCCGTGTAAATACCGTCGACGTCCGTAAATATTTCGCATTTGTCCGCTTTGAGGGCGGCTGCCACCGCGACCGCGGACGTGTCCGAGCCGCCGCGGCCAAGGGTCGTGATATCCCCGTTGGCATCGGCCCCCTGGAAGCCGGCGACGATCACGATGTGCTTTTCAGCCAGCAGCGCTTTGATCCGCGATGCTTTGATGCCGAGGATGCGGGCCCGGGTAAAGCGGTTGTCCGTCAGGATTTCGGCCTGGTGCCCCAGCATGGAGCGGGCCTTGTATCCCATTGACTGGAGCGTTACGGCCATCAGTGACACCGACACCTGTTCGCCCGTTGAAACCAGCATGTCCACTTCCCGCTTGTCGGGAAACGGCGTAATTTTCCCTGCCAGGTCCAGAAGCCGGTCTGTTTCACCGCTCATGGCGGACAGAATCACCACCACGTCGTTTCCCTGGTCAAAGGTCCTGGCAACCCGTTCGGCCACGTTGCGGATACGGTCCAGGTCGCCGACGGAAGTCCCCCCGTATTTCTGCACAATAAGCGCCATACGCTGATCCTTAAATTGGTCTGAAAGTTACGAAAAGAGTTTCATGCCCTCTACCAGATTTGCTGTTTCCGGTCCATAAAAAAACATCGTAAAAACCCGTTTTTCGTCATTTATGGATCGAATCCGTATATCCAGATCAGGGGCGGGCATATCGCCCCCGGCCAGGCGCTCCGCCCATTCAACAGCCACAACACCGCTTCCGGAGAGGATGTCTTCCATGCCCAGGTCGTCGGTATCCGCAGGCCCTGCCAGGCGGTACAGATCGACGTGAAAGAGGCGGAACCGGCCTTCGTATTCGTTCACCAGCGTGAATGTCGGACTGGTGACGGCATATTCCGGGGGGATCCCGAGCCCCTCGGCAATTCCCTGGACCAGAACGGTTTTGCCGCTTCCGAGATCGCCTGTCAAGCCGATAAACAGGGGTCTGTCAATCATCTGGCCGATCCTGCGGCCAAGGGAGAGGGTTTGCTCGGCTGAGGTCGTGGTGATATCGATCTGTTCCGGCATGGTTTTCCTTAAAGGCTATAGAACGGGTGTGTACGCAACAGAAGGGCTGACAAGGGAGCCGTCCATGACGGATTTGATGGTTTCCGGGATCATGTTCATGACATCACTTGCCAAATACCCGTAATAGGCCTGCTGCCGGTGAAGGGTGTCCGCGGCCGCACCGTGGATATAGACGGCGATTCGAAGGGATGAGCGGATATTGTAGCCCTGGGTGATGAAACCGGCGATCATGCCGGTCAGCACGTCACCCATGCCGCCGGATGCCATGCCGGGGTTCCCCGTGGGGTTGACCTGAACCCGGCCGTCGGGCATGGCCATGATGGTCCTGGCGCCCTTCAGAACGATGTAAACCCCGTGGGTTTCCGCAAAACTGCGGGCGGTCCCGACGCGGTCTTTTTGAATGTCCTCGGTGGTAAGGCCGGTCAGTCGCGCCATTTCACCCGGGTGGGGGGTCAGGACCACGTCCGCTTTTCTGCCTTTCAACGCTTTTGCCGGGTTGCCGGCAATGCAGTTAAGCCCGTCCGCATCCAGGACAACGGGCACGGGGCTTTTTTTCACCAGGTTTTCCACGAGCCGGATGGTTTTCCCGTCCGTGCCGATCCCCGGCCCCAGTGCAAGGCAGCGCTTATCTTCAAGAAGCGCCAGGATGTCGTTTGCAGCCGCATTTGTCAGAATGCCCGTGCCGCTGTCCGGGATGGGGTGGGTCATGGCTTCGCAGGCCTGGCATTCCACTGCGGTGTTGATGCGCTCGGGCACGCACACGGTTACCAGTCCGGCCCCGCAGCGCATGGCGGCCATGGCGGTCATGACCGCGGCCCCGGTTTTTCCCGGGGAGCCGGCCGCAGCCAGCAGGTGCCCGGTGGTGCCCTTGTGGCTCTGCGCCGGCCGGGCCTTCATGGATGCCCGGATTTCACCTGCCCGGGACAGGTGCTGCCGGGGCGCGACATGCTCCACGACGTAAGGCGGAATGCCGATGTCAATGATATGAAGCCGCCCGGTCAGGGTCGCCCCGGGCATCAGCAGGTGGCCGATCTTGGCAAACGCGAAGGTCGCGGTGACATCGGCTTTAATTCCTGCGCCCATGGGGTTGCCGGTCTCGGAGCTGAGCCCGGAGGGGATATCCACCGCGAACACCGGGGCCGGGTGGTTATTGATGTAATTGATCACCGCCTTGAAAAGCCCTTTGACCTCGTCTGAAAGCCCGGTGCCCAGTATGGCATCCACCCAGAGGCTGTTTCTTCCCATTTCCGCCTTAATGCGGGTAAAGGCGGTTTCATCGGGGACCTCGACCACTTCGATGTCCAGGGCGGAGAGCATCTCCAGGTTGGCCAGGGCGTCTCCGCGCACCTTCCGGCGTTCGGCCAGCAGGTATACCCGCACATGGACGCCGGCCTGCGCCAGGTACCGGGCGATGACAAAACCGTCCCCCCCGTTGTTGCCGCGGCCTGCCACGACCGTGACGTCTTCGGCGTAAATGTCCGGAAATTTTTCCAGGATGACACGTGTGGCCCCGCGCCCTGCGTTTTCCATCAAAACGCGGCCGGGAAGCCCGAAGTTTTCGATGGTCATTTCGTCCATCCGCCGCATTTCAGCGGCTGTCAGCAAGTACATCGCACTACCTCCGCATCGCTTATCCGCACTGCCTGACCAGTGCCTGCATTTCCGCTACCGCCGCCGTCATCCCCGCCAGGACCGCCCGGGCAACAATGCTGTGACCGATGGAAAATTCATCGATAATACCCGTGTTCGCGAACCGCTTGATGGAATTGTAGCACAGCCCATGGCCGGCGTTGACCCCGAGGTCCAGGTTTCGGGCAAGCCTTGCGGCATCCACGACTTCAGAAAAACAGCGTTCTTTTTCGGATGGCATGGCCGCGTCGCAATAACGGCCGGTGTGTATTTCGACCATTTCCGCCCCTGTTTTCGCAGCCGCCTCGATCTGCCGCTGGTCCGGATCGATGAAGATGCTCACCTCAAGCCCGCCGGCGTGAAGCCGCGCAACGGCATTTTTGACGTGACCGGGATCAGCCAAAACGTCCAGCCCGCCTTCCGTGGTAATCTCCGTTCTTTTTTCAGGCACCAGCGTGACCAGGTCCGGCCGGATCTCGCAGGCGATCCCGATCATTTCATCGGTGGCGCCCATTTCCAGGATGAGCCGGGAAAGGACGGTTTCTCTCAGCAGGCGCACATCCCGGTCCTGGATGTGCCGGCGATCCTCGCGCAGGTGAACAACGATCCCGTCTGCGCCGCCCATCTCGGCCAGGACCGCGGCATGCACGGGGTCCGGGTAGACACCCCCCCGGGCCTGCCGGATGGTCGCCACGTGGTCCACATTCACAGCCAGTTGAGCCATTATTCCGTTTTCCTCCTTTGTTCAGCGGCCGTTATGATGGTGTCCGGCCCCAGCAGCCGCTCTTTTCTGAGCATTTCCATGAGCACCTCGCTTTTTTTCTCCATGGCCTCGGCGTCCGATCCCGGCGATTCGTGGTCGTAGCCGAATATATGGAGCAGCCCGTGGACCAGCAGTTGGATGAAACGCTCCTCAACGGGCATCATGGCTTCTTCGGCCTCGCGCATCGCCGTTTCCATGGATATGACGATGTCCCCCAGCATTTTTGCCTCGGGGTTGACGTCCGCGAACGCCCCTTCGGTCATTGAAAAGGAGATCACGTTGGTGGGCTTTGGCCGGCTGAAATACGCCGTGTTTATTTTTTCAATGTTTGCGTCATCGGTAATGAGGATGGACAGCTCCCCGTCAGGACTGCCCAAGCCGCTTAAGAGTGCCTGAGCCGTCTTCCTTATTTGCTCCGTTGAGATTTTTTGAAGGTTCTGCTCGTTTGTTATCAGGACTGCCATTTTCCTCCTTTTTCTGCCCGGTTTGCGGTTTGTCGGGGTATTCCACGCGGTGGTGGTGGATGCCGGTCAGGATCTTGACAAAGGTCCGCGCGATGATGTGGAGGTCTTTCAGGGTCAGGGGGCATTCATCCAGCTGGTTGTCCGAGAACACTTTGTTGATCAGGTACTGGACAAGCCCCTGGATTCTTGCATGGGAGGGGTTTTCCAGCGTGCGCGATGCGGCTTCCACCTGGTCGGCCAGCATGACCAATGCGGTTTCCTTTGTCTGCGGTTTGGGCCCCGGGTACCGGAAATGGTCGATATTGATGGGCTGGTCCTTTTTCTGCTTTTTCGCCTTTTCATAGAAAAAACTGATGGTGCTGGTGCCGTGGTGCTGCCGGATGGCGTCGATGATCTCCGGTTCAAGGCGGTTGGCACGGGCAAGCTCCACCCCGTTTTTGATGTGGGAGATCAGGATCAAACAGGACATGGACGGCGCCAGCTTGTTGTGGATGTTCTTGCCGTTTTTCTGGTTTTCGATGAAATGCAGGGGGTTTTTGAGTTTGCCGATATCGTGGTAGTAGCCGGACACCTTGGCAAGCAAGGGGTTGGCGCCGACCTCGGATGCGGCCGCTTCCACCAGGGACCCCACGATCACGCTGTGATGGTAGGTGCCCGGCGCTTCGAGCATCAGCCGGCGCATGAGCGGCTGGTCCAGGTTGGCCCTTTCGGCCAGGGCCGAGTCGGTGGTGAATTTGAACAGCATTTCCACAAGGGGCGAGATGCCGATGGTGAGGATGCCCGCGCTGATGCCGCCGAGAAATGCAAAAAGGGCGTCCCATGACAGGCGGGCGCCGGAAAGATCCCCGAGATAGATGCTGAGCGATGTGGCCAAAACGATGTTGAGTGCGCCGAGCCTGGCCCCGGTGACGACGAGGTCCTTCCGGTGCCGGGCGTCTTTTGCCCAGTAGGCGCCCACGACGCCGCTTGCCAGGAAGTAGATGCAGTAGACATAGCTGTATTCGAAAAGCAGCCCGGCAATGAGGGCCAACACGATGGCGAAGGGGAACGCGATTGCAAAGCCGGCGAACTGGCAGACGGTCATGGCGGCGGCGGCAAGGGGAATGCCGTAATACATGGATTCGGTCTTGAGCCCTAATGCCACGGTTTCCGAAAAGGAGACGGACAGTGAAATGGACATCTGCGCGATGATGAAAAACAGCACCAGTGCGCTGCCCATGAATACCAGGTGCCGGTTGTGGTGTGTCTGCATCTCGAAGCGGTACTCGAGCGTGATAAAATAGGTGATGATCAGCAGCCAGAAGATGATCAGCGCGCTGCCGGCGCTTTTTCCCAAAATATCTGTATTTCTGGAATGGTGGGTCAGGGCGTTCAGCTTGAGCATGTCGATTTCGGAAACCCGCTGGCCTTCGCGAAGGATCATCTCCCCCCTTTTGATCTGGTAAAGGATCGGCTTGATGTCGTTTTCTGCAGCAAGGCGACGGTTTTCCGTCAGGTTGCGGTTCATGGTGATATTGGGCTGAATCATCCGCTGGGTAATATCCACGATCAGGTTGACCAGGTTGTAGTTCTTTCCGCGCAGAAAAGGGTCGCCGACGATCCTGACCATGGTTTTGGCCTGGTCCAGGCCATAGAACTGCCGCAGGTTCCATACCACGAATTCCTCACCGGATCCGATGGTCCGCATGACAATGCCCCGGTCCTGTTCGCGCAGCAGCATTTCCTTGTTGGCGACAACCCCGTTGTTCATCACCCGGGTCAGGATTTCATTGATCAACGCGGCGATCTCGGGAGAGAACGCCTCTGCCTCCAGAATGCCGTATGCACCGGGGCTCACGGGTATGCCAAGGGCTTCTTCAAAGTCGGTCTTGAGATCGGAGATGCGTGCGCGAAGGTTTTCCGGTTCTGAGGGCCTGTGCTGCAGGGGCTGCGGAGAGTCAGCGTCCGCAAGGGGTTGGGGGTTGTCCGATGCGGCTGCCTGTTCAAGGGCGGCCAGCGGTATGGAAAAAGCCTTTTGCACCTGCCGGGTCAGGTGCACGGCGATGTCGGGGTCATAATCGTAGACGGTCTGGACCTGGCTGCGGGCCTGGACCCGTTTTTCGGATGTGGCCGCGTCGTCTTCAACAAAAAAGTCCCTGGGCGCCTTGATGTTTTCGACCACGATATCGCCGACTTCATAGGCCGGGGGGGCAATCACCAGGTTGGGGTAGAAGGTGAGGGTCGTCAGGATGGTTACCACCAGCAGGATGCCAAGGGCGACGCCCCGGGCGGACTTTTTTTTATGCAGATGAAGATCTGCAAGTTTTATATTCATATCCGGCTCACACGCATAAAAAAGCAATTTTACGTATGTTTATCGCCTGTGGGGATGTTGATCGCATCGCCATGATTTATCAATAGTGCCTGCACTATGCAAGCCTAAAATCAACAATGACGACTTCGCAAAAAGTCGCCAGAGCGCAATGCGCTCCCAACCCTGTTAACTTTCGGCCTTTAATTGTTCCCTGCGCTCATAGGCCTCGATGATTTTCTGCACCAGCCGGTGCCGCACCACGTCTTTTTTGGTAAAAAAGACAAAGGCGATGTCGGAAATATCCTTCAGCAGGTCCCTGGCCTCCACCAGTCCGGAGGCCCTGCCCGCGGGCAGGTCGCTCTGGGTGATGTCCCCGGTGATAACCGCCTTTGAATTGTACCCGATCCGGGTCAGAAACATTTTCATCTGCTCGCTGGTTGAATTCTGCGCCTCGTCCAGAATGACAAAGGAATCGTTAAGCGTTCGGCCGCGCATGAACGCCAGGGGGGCGACCTCGATGATGCCGTGCTCCATCAGGGCCGAGGCTTTCTCGATTTTCATCATGTCGTGCAGGGCATCGTAGAGCGGGCGAAGGTACGGGTTCACTTTTTCGGCCAGGTCCCCGGGCAGAAACCCCAGGGCTTCCCCCGCTTCAACAGCCGGGCGGGTGAGTATGATCCGGTTCACCTTTTTTTTCGCCAGCTCGGATACGGCCATGGCCATTGCCAGGTATGTTTTTCCGGTTCCCGCGGGCCCGATCCCGAAAACGATGTCGAACTTGCGGATGGCATCGATATAGGCTTTCTGCATGGGGCTTTTGGGGGCGACCGACTGCTTGTTGGCCTTTATGTAGATGGTGTCGAGAAATATGTGTTTCAGGCTGGCGTGCCGGTCCCGGCCCAGGACATTGGCGGCATAATCCACGTCATTGGGGTAGACCGGGTACCCTTCCCCGATGAGGCCGTATAGCTGGTTCAGAATGTTTTCAGCCAACTCTGATGCAATGTTGTCCCCCTCGATCACCACGTTGTTTCCCCGGGCATGAATTTTCGTGTCCGTGGCGGCGGCAATGCGGTGGAGGTTCTCGTTATGGACCCCGAAAAGGGTGTTTGCCAGGGTAGAGTCGGGGAAGGTCATTTCCGTTTGAACGTGTTTGCTGTATTTTGTCATCTGGACATTAACCATTTGTTTTTGTTTGATTTGAGCCCATATTAAAAATATCTTTCAGCCCAATATTCTTCGCCCTCCCGGAAACGCCGTCATTTGCGAGCGTGGTAAAATCCTTTACAATTATTAAAATGGACAATTTCCCCCGGGTGGTTCCAGGTGTTGCCCTTGCAGCTGCAGGAGAACGCTGAT
>SKZX01000010.1 GCA_007127175.1 Desulfobacterales bacterium | reverse complement strand
TTGTAAGTTGTAGGTTGTAGGTTGTAGGTTGTAGGTTGAGGCTTGTAAGCGTTTGATCAGGAGATCGATTTGATAAGGCCGTTGATAATTTTACTGGTTTGTTCACACATTTTTTCACAGCCTTCGTGTTGGGCTTCTGAAATATAGCCCAAATCCTTTGACAGCAAAAGAAAATACCTGAGTTCTTCAAGGGAACCCCTTGAAATATACAAAAACCTCAGGAACTCTTTCCGGGAGTTCCGCGAGTGGCCTTCAACAATATTCGCAGGAACTGAGGATGCAGCCCTTTTAATCTGATCGACCAGCACATACTGCTCATTTTTGGGAAACGCAGCAACCAACCGATAAACATTAAGCAGCAAAACGTGGCTTTTCTGCCATGCGTGCAAATCCTTCCAGTGCCTCTCACCCATTACCCTCTCCCATTAATGCATCGCAACCCGAACGGAACAATTTCCTCCCATACCACAAACCACCGACAACCGCCAACCTACAACCTACAACTTACAACCTACAACTTACAACCTACCCCCCATTGACATCAACCCATCCGTGCTTATTGTACTAAGTGTATAAAATACTAAAATGACTTGATATAACAAGGAGAAACATAAATGAGATTCGACAAGTTCACCATAAAATCCCAGGAACTGATCCAGGAGGGGCATTCCCGGGCGGCACGGTACAAACACCAGCAGATTGAACCGGTTCACCTGCTCGAGTCCATGATGGATGACCCGCAGGGAATCGTTGCGTCTGTTCTGAAAAAAATCGGCGTGGACACCAATAAAATAGCGACAGACATAAAGAGCGCCGTTGAAAAGCTGCCCAGAGTTGAAGGTGCCGGCGCAACGGACGTTCACCTGTCCAAAAAATCCGCGCTCATACTGGACGCTGCATTTGCCATCGCGGCCAACATGAAGGACCAGTATGTCAGCATCGAGCATATATTCCTGTCCATGCTGGACGCCAGGGAAGGCGACCTGGAGCGCATTTTTTCCAAAAACGGCGTTGAAAAGGATGCCGTGCTGCGCGTGCTCATGGAAATCCGCGGCAACCAGACCATATGCGACCAGAACCCCGAAGACAAATACCAGGCCCTTGAAAAATATGCCCGGGACCTCACGGAGCAGGCGCGTCTGGGCAAGCTCGACCCGGTGATCGGCCGGGACGAGGAAATCCGGCGCATCGCGCAGGTGCTGTCCCGCCGGACCAAGAACAACCCGGTGCTCATCGGCGAACCCGGTGTCGGCAAGACCGCCATCGTGGAAGGCCTTGCCCAGCGCATCGTGGAAGGGGACGTGCCCGAAAGCCTCAAGGACCGGCGCATCGTGGCCCTGGACATGGGCGCCATGATCGCGGGCGCCAAGTACCGGGGGGAGTTCGAGGACCGCCTCAAGGCGCTGTTAAAGGAAGTGGAACAGGCCGAAGGGCAGATCATCCTGTTCATTGACGAGTTGCATACCCTGGTCGGCGCGGGTGCGGCCGAGGGCGCCATGGACGCGTCCAACATGCTCAAGCCCGCCCTTGCCCGGGGCACGCTGCGGTGCGTGGGGGCCACCACCATCAGCGAATACCGCAAGCACATTGAAAAAGACGCGGCCCTGGAGCGACGGTTCCAGCCCGTTCTTGCGGCAGAACCCAGCATCGAGGACACCATATCCATCCTGCGCGGCCTGAAGCAGAAATACGAGGTGCATCACGGCGTGAAAATCAAGGATTCTGCCATTGTGGCCGCGGCCACACTTTCGGAGCGCTACATCACGGACCGGTTTCTGCCGGACAAGGCCATTGATTTAATCGACGAGAGCGCCTCACGGCTGAGGATCGAAATCGACTCCAAGCCCACGGATATCGACGAGATCCAGCGACGCATCACCCAGCTGGAAATCGAACGCGAAGCCCTGAAAAAGGACACGGACAGCACCAGCAGGGACCGCCTGGACAAGATCGGCCAGCAGCTCGAGTCCCTTAAGGAAGAATTCAACCGCATGAACGCCCAGTGGCAGCACGAAAAAGAGGTGATCCAGAGCATCCGGGATCTCAAGTCGGAGCTCGACCGCATCGGCACGGAAGAGCAGAAAGCCGAGCGGGAAGGCAACCTGGAACGGGTGGCCGAGCTGCGCTATGGCCGCAGGCAGGCGATCAAAAGCCAGTTGGACGAAGCCAACGCGAAAATGGAGGAGCTCCAGAAAACCCGCCGCATGCTGCGCGAAGAGGTGGACGCCGAAGATATCGCCTATATTGTCTCCAAATGGACCGGCATCCCCGTATCCAAGATGATGGAATCCGAGCGGGAGAAGCTTTTGGCCATGGAGGACCGGATCCGGCACCGGCTGGTGGGTCAGACAGAGGCGGTGTGCGCGGTGTCCAACGCGGTCCGCCGCTCGCGCTCCGGTCTCCAGGACCCCAACCGGCCCATTGGGTCGTTCATTTTTACAGGCCCCACAGGCGTTGGAAAAACGGAGCTGGCCAAGGCCCTGGCCGAGTTTTTGTATGATGACGAACAGGCCATTATCCGCATCGACATGTCCGAGTACATGGAAAAACATGCGGTTGCCCGGCTCATCGGCGCGCCCCCGGGATACGTGGGGTACGAGGAAGGGGGCTACCTGACCGAGGCGGTCCGGCGTCGCCCCTATTCGGTGATCCTGTTTGACGAAATCGAAAAAGCGCACCCGGACGTGTTCAACGTGCTGCTCCAGATACTGGATGACGGGCGCCTGACCGACGGCCAGGGGAAAACCGTGGACTTCAGGAACACCATGATCATCATGACCTCCAATGTGGGAAGCCAGGCCATCCTGGAGCTTGGGGAGGCCAGGCGCGCGGAAATGGAAGACCGGGTCATGGGCGCGCTCCGGTCGACGTTCAAGCCGGAATTTTTAAACCGGATCGACGAAAACATCATTTTCCACAACCTGAACGCCGAAGACCTCAAGCAGATCGTGGAGATCCAGTTCAAAAACCTGCAGAAGCGGCTGGCGGACCGGGAGATCGAGATCACCCTGTCGGGTGCGGCAAAGGAACTGCTGGCAAAACGGGGGTTTGACCCGGTTTACGGGGCACGGCCGCTGAAGCGGACCATCCAGCAGCTCATTGAAAATCCGCTGTCCACAAAGCTTCTGGAAGGGGCTTTCAAGGAGGGGGACCGCATCGTGGCGGACGCCGACGGGGACGCAATCTCTTTCCGAAAGGAATAAACAGCCTCAAAGCCCGGGGACGGGATGCTTTTCATTCCGTCCCCGGCCCCGCCGCCAGCCCCTCACAACCTGCAACCTATAACTTACAACTTACAACCTACATCCCCATCGCCGCAATCACCGCATCCGGGATGTCCGCATTGGTATTCACCTTCTGAACGTCATCATGGTCATCTAACGCATTCATAAGCTTGAACATTTTTTCCGCATCGGTTCCTGTCAGGCTGACCGTGGTCTGTGGAAGCATGGTCACCTCGGCGTCCTCGTAGGGAATATTCGCCGCATCCAGGGCCTCGCAAACGGCCTCGAAAGCATCCGGGGTCGTGATCACTTCAAATACATCATCCCCTTCATCCCTGATGTCTTCCGCACCCGCTTCAAGGGCGATCTCCATGAGGGCATCTTCATCCACGTCCGCCTTTTTCACAGGGATCCAGCCTTTTTTATCGAACATCCATGCCACACACCCGTTTTCTCCCAGGTTCCCGCCATGTTTGTTGAAAAGGTGGCGCACATCCGCAACGGTCCGGTTCCGGTTGTCCGTAAGCGATTCCACGAAAACCGCGGCGCCCCCGGGGCCGTATCCCTCGTAGGTAATCTCCTCGTAATTTACGCCTTCAAGCTCGCCCGTGCCCTTCTTTATCGCCCTTTCCAGGTTCTCCTTGGGAAGGTTCTGCTGCTTGGCCGACTGGATCACGCTTCTCAGCCGGGGGTTGGCGTTCGGGTCGCCCCCTCCCATCCTTGCCGCCACGATGATTTCCTTGACCAGGCGGGTGAATATTTTGCCCCGCTTGGCGTCTTCCGCGCCTTTTTTATGTTTAATGTTCGCCCATTTGCTGTGACCTGCCATTATTCGTTTCCTTTCTGCTTCTTGCCCATGCCGATAACATAAATTTCCTTGCTGTCTTTTCTGCAGCTTTGCGGTTTGAATATCTTCCGGGTGGCGTACTGTCGTTTGACGGCGGCGATAAACGCCTCAAAATCACCGCCCTGGAATATTTTTGCGACAAAACAGCCGCCCGGGTCAAGCAACTGCCCGGCGATCTCAAGCGCCGCTTCGCTAAGCAAATAAGACCGGGCCGCATCCACGTTTTTTATCCCCGTGGTGGAAGGCGCCATGTCGCTCAAAACAACATTGTACCCGTCTCCAATGGATTTTCGCACATCCGCATCCATATCGAGGATGTCGCACTGAAAATACGACACATTGTCCGGCCAACCCCTTGGGAGGTCCCCGACATCCTTGATATCGACGCCCACCACACGCCCGCCGGGCCCGACGATGCCCGCGGCATACTTCATCCAGGAACCCGGTGCGCAGCCAAGGTCGAGGACCCGGTCCCCGGGCCGGATTACCTTGAATTTTTTCTGGATTTCTTCCAGTTTATAGATTGACCGGGCCGGATATTGATCTTTTTTGGCCTTTTTTGCATAATGATCCGGCCGGCTCCGGTCGGTTTTCTTTTTTTTCATTGAATGTCTTCACAATTTTAAAACACGATTGATACACAACGGCAATGGCGGCCGCGCCCATCCGGCCAGAGGCCGATCCCCTCCAAAAACACCTTAAAAAAGCCGTTTCATCACCTCTGCCAGGCGCCTGATCCCGATCAACTCGATCTCCCCGTTCCACCCGGCTTTTACCATCTGCTTTCTGCTCCCCTCCGGCACAACGCACCGGGTGAACCCCATCTTCCCGATCTCGGCAACCCGGGCCGACAGGTGGGAAATGCCCCGGATTTCACCGGTCAGCCCCACTTCGCCCAGCAGCAGGAGCCCTTCGGGAACGGGTTTGTCCAGGAAACTCGATGCCACCGCCGAAACAATCCCAAGGTCCACTGCCGGCTCTGAAATCCGGACGCCGCCGGCCACGTTCATGAACAGGTCATGGCCGGCCACGTTCAGCCCCAGTTTTTTCTCCAGCACGGCCATGAGCAGAGAAACCCGGTTGTAGTCCAGCCCCAGCACGGTCCGCCGGGGGGTTGAAAACCCAGAACTGCTGATAAGGGCCTGCAGCTCCACCAAAATGGGCCGGCTCCCTTCCATGCATGCCGTCACCACGGAGCCGGGCGCGTTTTTGGCCCGCTCCGAAAGAAACACGGCCGACGGGTTGGCCACCTCGGCCAGCCCGGTTTCCTTCATTTCAAACACGCCGATTTCGTTGGTCGACCCGAACCGGTTTTTCACCGCCCGCAAGATGCGGAACCCGTGGTTCTGATCGCCCTCAAAATACAACACCGTGTCCACCATGTGCTCCATGATGCGGGGGCCTGCAATGGCGCCGTCCTTTGTCACATGACCGATGAGAAAAACCGGCACGCCCGACTGCTTGGCCATGCCCATGAGCTTCATGGTGGCCTCCCGTACCTGGGTGATGCTGCCCGGCGCCGACACGGCGTCATAGGTAAACATGGTCTGGATGGAATCAATCACAAGGGCATCGGGCTGTTCAGAAACCGCCATCTGAATAACGGCGTCAACATCGGTTTCGGAAAGGACCAGAAGATCGGATGACAGCGCGTCCAGGCGCATGGCGCGCATCTTCAATTGCCGGACGGACTCTTCCCCGGACACGTAAATCACTTTCCGCCCGGCGGCCGCCAACCGATGCAGCACCTGCAGCAGGAGCGTGGATTTTCCGATTCCCGGATCACCGCCGATGAGCACGAGGCTTCCTGGAATCATCCCGCCGCCCAGGACCCGGTCGAACTCGGCTATCCCTGTGAGTACGCGCGCTTCGTCCCCGAGCGCGACCGCATCCACGGGCGTCGGCCTGGCAAAACGGGCATCGGCCGCTCCTGTGCCGACAGCGCCTGCCGCCGTCTCCCCGATGCTCTCCCACTCCCCGCATTCCGGGCAGCGCCCCATCCACTTGGGCGGCCGGTGGCCGCAAATGCGACAGACATATATGGCCTTCGGGCGTTTTTTCATTCCTGCCTGCTTTTCCTTCTCATTTGACATCACGGCCCCAAAACGGCATGATGCATCATAGCCGTCGCAGCCCCCTGCCATTGTTGCTGCGGGCCACACCCGGCGCCACCCGGTTGAAATTGATCATTTATAATATAAGGAGCCGCAGAAAAATACAGTGATTGATTACCACGTTCATACCCGGCTATGCAACCATGCCCACGGCACCATGGCGCAGTATATTGAGTGCGCCATTGAAAAAGGCCTTTCCGAGATCTGTTTTCTCGACCACCTGACCCTCAACGAGAAAGGGTGCGACCTGTCCATGGGCATCGATGACGTGCCGCTCTATCTCTATGCCGTGCGTCGCCTTGGCGAAACGTACCAAGGGCGGATTTCGGTAAAGGCGGGCCTGGAGGTTGATTTCACCCCCGCCCATGCCGAAACCGCCGCCCGCGTCCTGGAGCAATTCTCCTTTGACGTCATCGGCGGATCGGTCCATTTTGTTGAGGAGGCCAACATCGTCAGCTCAAAGCGCAATGCCGCCGGCGCCCCTCCCCCGGATGCGGCATTTTACGACCATTACCTGGACCTGCTCGATATGATGCTTGATTATAGCTGTTTTGACGTGATTTGTCACCTTGACGTGGTGAGAAAATTCGGATTGCAGCCCCCGGTTGAATTTTTTGACAAAATGGATGAAATTCTAACAAAAATCAAGTATAAAGGCATTGCCGTGGAAATCAATTCCCGCGGGTTGTCCCATCCGGCAGGCACTGTTTACCCGGATACGGCGATTATCAAGCGCTGTTTTGAAAAAAACATCCCGGTAACTTTCGGTTCGGACGCCCATCGCCCGGAGGAGGTCGGCCGATATTTCAAGGAAACGGTCAGCCTGCTGAAAAGTGCCGGTTTTCAAAATATAACCGGTTTCTCGAGGCGCAGCCGCTACGAAATACCTATTTAAAAGCCGAACATGACGGAGGTTTTCCGTGAGTCCTTTGGCCGCGCCCTGCATTACAAAAAAACGGTCTTATATGACCGCTTAAAGGAAGCGTCATGAACATCATTATCATCATAGTGCTCATATTGCTCGTGCTGCCTTTTTTTCTGTTGACCGTCTGGGCGCTCGTCGATGTGGCGGCCAAGCAGTTTCCGGGGCAGACACGGGAAAAAGTCGCATGGTGGCTGGTCGCGACGATCCCGTTTATCGGCTGGCTGATTTACCTTGTCACCGGCCGCAGGCGGGGCAGGAAAAAACCGCATCCGGAATGAGCAGGAAGCAACCGCCGCTAAAACAATTGACAAAACAGATCCAACACCATATAAAACCAGCGTAGCCAACCTGCAATGGCCCCATCGTCTAGCGGTTAGGACGCCGGCCTCTCACGCCGGTAACGGGGGTTCGATTCCCCCTGGGGTCACCAGCTTTCCGAAGACGCCACCTGAAAATGTGTAATGTTCATGTGGCGTTTTTCTTTTTCTGATCCCCCCGATCCTCTCACGGCTTAAATAACTTATCAAAACTCAACGCCCTCATTGTTTCTTTCAAATCATTATTGACGTTCTGAATGTAAAGCTCTGTTGTGCTTACGTTTTTGTGGCGCAACACCCTGCGGATTGCATTTGTGGACTTTCCGGAATCAGCCAATAGGGATGCCACGAAACGGCGAAGGGCATGAAAGCCAAACGCTTTTACTTCTGCCCGCTTACACAGCCCTGACATGAATTTGCGCCGTGATGTGTAAGGTTTGCCGTAATGAGGTCCTTTTTGATCATCGGTAAAAACATAGGGGCTGTCCTTGATGGTTCTGTTCTCCCACCACCACTTCAGGCTCTCATAAAGGTCATCACTCATCGGAAACCATTCATGCTGCAACGAACCATCTGATGTTTTTCGAGTCCCAAGGCGGTATTCACGCCGTTCAAAATTGATATCATCAACCCATGTCCAACGAAATATTTCGGATCGACGTGCTCCGGTCTGCAAGTATGCGTCGAGAAAAACGCGTTCCTTCCGGGTGGCTACCATCAGGACTTTTAAAACATCTTTATTTGGCGGAGTGCATTGTGGCTGTCTGTCATGGCTGCGGTGTTCTGTCGAGGCAAAGGGGTTGTCTTTGATTCCGAAAAGCTTTATACCCTTGCTCCACATTGCGAGCAGGTTTTTGCGATCCTTGTTGGACGCATTTGCGGATCTTTTTATCGCTTGAGAATCGAGATAATGCTGAGCCTGCTCCGGCGTAATCTCAGACACAACTACTTCTGATCCCCATCCGAACTTATCTTGCATCTGCAATGGCATTGGCGGTTAAAATATATGAAATCTCCCCTGGATACAATTTTTTGAAGTGGTCACGCTTATTGACGCCGGTTCATCTATTCATGGAAAAATCTTGACAAACACACCCTTTAATTAGTAATTTATTGGTTAAAAAAGGGGGTTGTTCGAATCATGATCAATCGTTTTGCAGAAAAATATTTATACACCTGGTATCAAAAAAAACGCAGAAAACCGCTGGTACTCAGAGGGGCGCGACAGGTTGGCAAGTCCACGCTGGTTCGTGAATTTGCAAAAAATAACGGCCTGGTGTTAAATGAAATCAATCTGGAACAGCATTTATATTTGGATAAAACCTTTAAATCTCTTGATTTAGATATTATCCTGCGGGAACTGGACGCGCTGGTGGGCAGAAATATAAATGCCCCTGACAGTATCTTGTTTCTGGATGAAATTCAGGCAACCCCTCACGCTATCGCCGCACTCCGGTATTTTTACGAGAACAGGCCGGATATACCCGTCATTTCCGCCGGCTCCCTGCTGGAATTTGCTCTTGCGGATACTTCTTTTTCCATGCCGGTGGGTCGCATTGAATATTATCATCTGGGTCCCGTGACATTTTCAGAATTTTTAAATGCGGTCGAACCTGGATTGTCATCCTATTTGTCTGAATTTCACATTGGGTTTCGCAATAACCAGCCAATACCTGAAACCGCGCATAGAAAATTAACAAAACGTCAAAGGGAATTCCTGTTTGTCGGCGGCATGCCGGAAGCGGTTAACGTATTTGCTACAGAAAGCAGCTTAACCGAAGTAACAGCTGTTCATCGCTCCATTGCCGAAACCTATCAGGATGATTTTTCAAAATATGCCAGACAAAAAGATCTGGCGTTAATGCAGATTGTGTTTCGCCAGATTCCCAGAATTATCGGGCAAAAAGTCAAATACAGCAATATTTCCAGGGAAAATAAATCCAGGGAAGTAAAATCCGTCATTGAGCTGTTG
>SKZX01000128.1 GCA_007127175.1 Desulfobacterales bacterium | reverse complement strand
CAACCGAACCGATTTTGCCGTATCCGATCACGCCCAGGGTTTTACCGGTCAACTCGCGCCCCTGGAGATGCTTTTTGTCCCAGCGGCCCGCCTTGAGCGACATGGTCCCCTGGGGGATGTTGCGGGCTGCGGCCATCATCATTGAAATGGCATGTTCGGCCGTGGTGACGACGTTCCCGCCCGGCGTGTTCATGACAACCACGCCTTTTTTGGTGGCTGCGGGGATATCCACATTGTCCAGCCCGATGCCCGCGCGCCCCACGACTTTCAGATTCTTTGCGGCTTCCAGAAGGTCGGCCGTCACCTTTGTCGCACTCCGGATCACCAGTCCGTCATAACCGGAGATAATGTCCTTCAACGCATCGGGCGTCAAACCGGTTTTAACATCCACGTCAATACCTTCCTGCTCGAAAATCCGGATACCCGTTTCGCCAAGATTATCACTGACCAATACTTTCATTTTCTTTTTTCCTTTTCAGATATGTAAACCGTTATCGATACGCCGGGAGCCTTGAGGAAGCAATAACGACGGCTTCGCAAAGAGAATTCATTCGCACACGCAAAAATCTGGCATTTTAAAAAACACATTGCAAAACAATATTTTAGACGCGCAGAAAAAATTTTTACACATCCGTTTACCGCCCGCAAGTCAATTTTCTTCTTGACACCTGGAATTTGTCCAATATTTTTTAAAATCAAGGATTGTTACGTTTCGATATAAAAAAACTTCATTAGTTGGTTTTATATCTTTTCTCAAGAAAAAAAATACGGCCCCGCAGATGCCGTTTAAAGCAATATCCAGACAAGGACCCGTTTGAATGGTGTCAACACATTTTACGCTGCCCGAAAACATAACGCCCATATCCACCGAAGCAGACCCCCTCAAGCTGGCAGGCGACCTGCGGACGCTCTGTAAAAAAGCCCTGGATATGGGTGCGGCTGGAGCCGCGGTACTCAGTCCCGGCGATCTTTGCTTTTCAGACGGAAAAATCCTGGAAAAAATGATGCAAACGGATTTTCCGTCCATCCACTGGCCCCTTGACTACCCCATCGATGACCTTAAAAATACCCTTTTTGAATATAAAAAGGGTATTTTTGTCTATATCGACGCTGATCCGGATATGCCCGATTATGGCGGCGGCCCCATCATATCCCCCGAACACATGGCCGCTTATCGCAAAATACATGAAATCGTATCGGCTGTCGAGGCGGCGGCGTTTTACCTGGGCTACTATTTGGCCATGGGTTTTGCAGCCGGAAACTGCAGGAGCATTTTTTGCGCAGGCGAGACCCAGTGCAATGCCGCCGGCAGGGGCAAAGGCTGTATTGCCCCTTACAAAGGGCGTCCTTCCTTGACCGCGGCCGGCATCGATACCCGGGAAACCGCCCGCAAGGTTCATCTGAGCCACCTCAACACTGAACGGCTCTTTCTTTCGGGCCTTGTGATGGTGGCATAACGTGAAAAAGAGAATATGATGGCTGAACCGTTTTCGGACAATGGCGACCCCGAAAAAATGGAAGCGCTCAGAAAAATGGCGATTACGCACGGCGCGTCCAACGCCCGGGTGGTTTCTACGGCGGACATTCCCATAGACCCCAGGGTCCGCTTCAAATGCATGGTCCCCAAATGCTACATGTCCGGTCGATGCGGCCACTGCCCCCCATACGGGTATCCCATCGAAAAAACGATCAATATCATGAAGAATTACAGGCAGGGACTGTTTTTTCATGTGCGCGTGGAATCATCCATCATCGCCGCAAAGGACATCAGCAGCGTCATCACTTCCGGGAAGGCCGACGATGCAGGGAACCTCTACAGCCTCGGCGGCCATTACATGCTCGTGTACACCCTGGTCAACATGATCCGGAAAAAAGCGATCCAAATCGGTTTCAGCCGGACCGAAGGGTTTTCCGCAAGCAACTGCAAGGATGTGCTCTGTTTCTGGAAGAAGGGCTGCCAGCGGCTCAACGGCGACGGCGCGTGCAGGAACCCGGAGATGAGCGCCCCTTCCATGGAAAGCGCCGGCATCGACGCATTCAAACTCGCAGCCAAATCCGGCTGGCAGGTCTACCCCATAGGGGCGTTGTGCGAACCCCAATCCGTGAAAAGGGGCATGCTCATGGGCCTGGTGCTGGCAGCCTGACAAGGCGCCCACTCAATCCCGGGATTTGGCCGCCTGCCACACCCGCTCCTTTTCATCCATGGGCATCTCTGAAACCGAAATACCCCTTTTGCGGGCCGCTTTTTCGATCTCCGCAAACCTCGCCTGAAACTTCCGGTTGGTCCGCCTGAGCGCCGCCTCGGGGTCCAGCTTGAACATTCTGGCCAGGTTGACCACCGAAAACATCAGATCACCGATTTCGTCCGCGATCCGCTCAACGGCATTCCCGGCTGCGGCCTCTGTCAGCTCTTCGGTCTCCTCCCGGATCTTGTCGATGACACCAAGGGCACTGTCCCAGTCAAAGCCCGCCCGGCTTGCGGCAGACTGGATTTTCAAGGCGTATAGCAGTGCCGGAAGGGTTTTCGGGATGCCAGACAAGAGCGAGTCCCTGTTCACCTTGCCGTTTTCTTTCCGTTTCAGGGCCTCCCAGTTGACGATCACCGCGTCTGCACTGTCCACCCGTTTTTCGCCGAAAACATGGGGATGGCGGTAAATAAGTTTGTCAGCCAGGAAATTCGCCACCTCGCTGAAGGTAAAGGCGCCCGCTTCCGCTGCAATGATGCTGTGAAAAACGACCTGCAGAAGGACATCGCCCAGCTCCTCCATCATTTCTTCCGCATCTTCTTTTTCAATGGCCTCCGCAAGCTCATACGCCTCTTCAATCAGCCCTTTCACCATGCTCTTATGCGTCTGGGCGGCATCCCACGGACACCCCCCCGGCCCGCGCAGGCGCTCCATCACTTTGACAAGCCGGTCCATTTCCTTCATATACATCCATCCTTTTATGTTTCGAATGCCCCCCTGGTCAGCCCGGCATCTTTTTCCCCTTTGGGGTTATCCCTGTCCCTGTTTACAACTGCCGTTCAAACCCCCGCATTGACAAAACAGACAGGATTTTCTATATTTCCGGCAATATCAACCCCCAAGAAAACAAGGTCGATATCCTATGAAAAAACCGATCCGCATCGGTGCGCTGATCAGCGGCACCGGCAGCAACCTCGATGCCATCATGGGTGCATGCGGCAGGGGCGAAATAAACGGCCGCGTCGTCTTTACGGGCGCGGACAACCCCGCGGCAAAAGGCCTTGAAAAGGCAAAAAAGGCGGGCATCCCAACCTTTGTGGTGAATTACACCGAAATCATAGCTCAATTCAAGGCCGGCACAGACCGGGAAAACCTTGCAAAACTGCCGTCCGACTACGACCCTGAAGCGATATCAGCCAAACAGTCCATCGTAAGCCGTTCGGACAAGCACAGACTCCGCACCTTCCTGGCGACCCGGAGCATTGCGGAAGCCGAACTGCTGAAAGCGATGGCGCCTTATCCCTTCGACCTGCTGGTGCTGGCCGGCTTCATGCGGAACCTGACGCCCTATTTTATCGACCGCGTCAACACGGACCCTGCCAACCCCAGGATCATGAACATCCACCCCGCCCTGCTGCCCGCCTTTCCCGGGACGGACGGCTACGGCGACACCTTTCGCTACGGATGCAAGGTAGGGGGCTGCACGGTGCATTTCGTCGATTACGGGGAGGACTCCGGACCCATAATCGGGCAGCGCTGTTTTCCCATAAACGACGGGGACACCCTGGAAGCGGTCAAAAAAAAGGGCCTTGAGCAGGAATGGCAGCTTTTCCCCGAATGCGTCCGTCTGTTCGCCGAAAACCGCCTTAAAACCGTTAAAATGACACACAACCGGGCAAACGGCGAAATCTTCACCCGAACGGTTGTAAAAATCGTTAAACCCGCCTGAAAGACGCTTATCCTGCAGCGCCAAGGACCCGGATCATGAGCGGAAGGGCCACGAACGTGCCGATGGAACTGCCGAGATTGGCAAAAACCACGACCAGCAATATCCGGGTCACCTTGTTTTTCCAGAAACCCCGGACAGAGAGGATGTCCTCCGGTAAATCCTCCAGGTCGCTGACCCTGGGCTTCCGCATGGTGGCCTCGACCAACCCGGCGATCCATCCGGCGGCCAGCATGGGGTTCAAAGACGTCAACGGCGCGGCCAAAATGGCCGAAAAAAAAGTCGCCGGGTGGCAAAACGCTAGAAGCGCACCAAGGCCGGCAAAAAAAGCATTGGCCGAAACCCAAAGCACAAGCATCTCCCCGCCGGCCTCCCGGCCGCCGTGAAAAAATCCGGCGATAAAAACAGCGATGATGCCCGCCGGGATGACCCATTTCAGCACCCCCCCGGCCCGCCCTTTGGGCGGAACCGTCTCCAGAGAGGCGATATCGATGGATTCGGTGTCTTGAATGTATCGCCGGATACCCGGCACATGGCCCGCGCCCACAACGGCGACCGTCTTTCCGGCTGCCGCGCTGCGGATTTTGTAAGCAAGGTATTGATCCCGCTCATCGATGAGGATCTTCCGGATGGACGGGTGTGAGGTTTCGAGCTCGGCCAGCAGGCTCTCCAGGATGTCCTCGTTTTTCATGCGCTCGATATCTTTTTCATCGATATCGTCAACGCTCCCCATGGACATCAGTAACTGAGCAAACAATTTGATCTTATTGAAAAAACCGGTTGTCCGCCACGTGCGGGACAATGTAACGGCGATATCCCTGTCCGCCAGGCAAATCTTCGCGCCGGCCCGTTCTCCCGCATCAAGGGCACGGATCATCTCCTCCCCGGGGCGCACCCCCAGTTTTGCGCCGATCCGCTTTTGAAACGCCGTCAGCATCAGGTTGGCAAGGAGCAGAAAGGCTTTTTTCTCCCGGATCACCTTGAAAATGTCCATGTCCCGCCAGGCGGCGCTGCTGCGGATGGCGTGGTGGCGGGAAGCGCAAAGTTCGACGCAGACCGTGTCGGGTTGTTCATTTTCAATGACCCGCTCAACCAGGTCGGCGCTTTCTCTGGACACATGGGCGGTTCCCACGAGCACGACCTCCCTGCCGTCCAGGTTAATCCGGGTGAGCTCGACCCCTTCAATTTTCTTGGTGTTTTCAATTTCTTCCATATCTGTAAGGGCTTCCTTTGAGCGTTAATGTCAACCCTGTGTATCGGTTTTACAGAAATTATTCAACCAGAATCACACCGGGCAACGGGAAGCGCCACAATTCATGGAAAGGGCGCATTGGCGCCTGCAGCCGTTATGGGTCAAGATAAAATAGAAACGCAAGAAGCATGGCTGTAACGGCCATCAACACGCCCGCATGAACACGGAAAAACGGCTCTATGCCTGCCATTCGGTTATGCAGTCCTGATAAAAATGCCATCGCTGCTTCAACCGGGCGGTTCAGCCGTGCTTCCGCCTGAATGCCAAGCGCAATAATGGCTGATAAGCAGAAAACAATCCCGCCTGAAGCCCGGGCGTATACCCGCCACAGGTCTCCGGGTGCCGGATCGCCCATGCGTGCGGCGAGCCGCTTTGCAAACGGGACGGTCGAGGCGGCCCAAAATGCAACGGCCGCAATGGCGGTGCCCGCCGCTCCCGGCCACAGCAGGCCCGGGAGTTCGGAAACCGGTGGAAGTGAAAAAATACCGCCCGGCACAAAAAACCACCACGGCATCGCCATTGCTGCAAAAACGCATAGCAGCCAGCCAGCGGTCATGGATAGGGGTACCCGTGAGGCATCCCCAGCGTCCGGTTGCTCACGGTTGCGCCATTGGAGAAAAAGCGCACGGGCCATGAGCAATGCGGTGCCGGCACCGGAAAGGGTCAATGCAAAGGAGAAAAACGCGTGACTGGTTTCATAAAGATGCGTTTTGACAGCCCACTTGGCAATAAGTCCGCTGCCGGCCACACCCGCCAGCGACAGGGCCGGCAGGGCCGCCGCTATCCACAGGACCGCGTCAGGCAGGCCTGTTTTTTTACCGGTTATACCGGCACCCAGGAACAGGGCGCCTTTGCTCAACCCGTGGTGGGCGGCAAAAAACACCAGGACCGGCGAAAAGGCAGGCCGCAATGACGGGTCCACCAGTACAAGGCCGAAAATGGACGTGATCATGCCCATCTGGCTGACGCTTGAATAGGCCAGCACCACTTTGGGGTTGCGGGAAAATACGCCATAGAGCACAGCACCATAAGCGCCGGCCAGGCCGGCGCCCATTGCCGCATAACCCGGAACGGACAGTGTACCGGCAGGCAGAATCCATATCCACCCGGCCAGCCCCGCTTTGATCATTGCCCCGGAAAGCACCGCGCTGGCCGGTGTCGGGGCAACCGGGTGCGCCATGGGGAGCCATGCGTGCAGCCCTGCAACGCCCGCCTTGACGCCAAACCCAAGCCACAGGAGGGTGGCTGCAACCCAACCCATGGGAGATTCGGCAATCCACTGGCTCAACTCAGAAAGCATGATTGTTTCGGCCGAGCCCGCGCCTATGAGCAAGCCGCCGATTACCAGCGATTCGCCCAGTACCGCCATCATGATGTATGCAGCGCCTCCCCGCCTGGCGTCCTCTGTTTCATCATGAATCACCAGCACGTATGCCGAAAAGGTCATCAGGGCATAGCCCGCGTAAAAACCCGGAATATCCGCTGCAACGATCAAAAGCAGGTTGCCAGCCAGTGCCAGGGGCCAGAGCACGGCGAACCGGAAAAGACGATACTCTGCATCCAATGGCGGCCCGCTGGTGTTTCCCGTTTTCCGGGCCATGTACCCATGGGCGTAGATGCCTGCAAGGAGCCAGAGCATCGCGGTAAACCCCAGAAACGGACCCCTGACGCCCCCGGTCTCCCAGCAGGCGCCCATCATGAGCCAGGACATGAAAACCTGCCCTTCCCCAACGGCATAAGCAATAATGGCCGGAACAGGGGCGCTCATCCAGCAGGCTGCAAACAACGGCTGCCGCCAGGTGTTCGCAAAGTGCCCACCTGGCCGCGCAAAATAGCGCCATACCGTCAACAGCGCAACAAACAGGGGCCAGCACACGGCGGCAACTATTAAAAACGGCATGAAAAAGCCCACTGTCATGGCAGGTACTCCCGGAAAGCGATCAGTTCGGCCCAGTGTACCGGGCTGAACCGGAGGCCGGCCATAAGCCCGGCTGCAAGGCTGAAAACAGCTGTTGCCACCGGCGGCCACAAAAGCCACGCGCTGGTTTCAAGAAAACCCATCTCCTGCTCACAGGGCCACTCTCCCTGATGTGTGCCAAACCAGATACGATATACCAGGGGCAGGAAATAGGCGGCATTGAGCAGGCTGCTGGCAACCAGCACCGCGATGATCCAGTGCATACCAGACCCGACGGCACCCATGCCCAGGTACCATTTGCTTATGAAACCCGCTGCCGGGGGTACCCCGATCATGCTGAAGGCGGCCACGGTAAAGGCGATACTGGTGGCGGGCATTCGCCTGCCAATGCCGTCGAGTTCTGCCACATGGTGAACCCCCAGGGTTTCAGCATAGTTGCCGGCACAGAAAAACAGGGTGATTTTCATCAGCCCCTGGTGAATCAGGTGGGCCAGCCCGGCAACGGCACCCATGGGGTGGAACATTGCGATCCCCAGCATGATGTAGGACACCTGGCTGACGGTCGAAAACGCCAGGCGTCGCTTGATCTCCGTTTGCGAAAGGGCCCGGACCGATCCGTAGAGAATGGTCAGGCTCGCGGCAATGGCAAGGGCATCCAGAAGCCCCAGCCTGTATGCCAAATCGATTCCGTAAACGTCATACACCACCCGCACGATGCCGAAAGCGCCGGCCTTGACAACGGCAACGGCATGCAGCAGGGCGCTGACCGGTGCCGGGGCGACCATGGCCTGTGGCAGCCAGCCGTGCAGGGGAACCATGGCGGCCTTGACGCCCAGCCCCGCAATGAGAAGAACGAAAATGCCAATCAATAAGGGTTCATTGCCGGATGAAAGGCCGCTCCGGGCAATCCTCTCGCCGAATACAGTATCCCCGGCTGTTGCATGGAGCATCACAACGCCCAACAGGAGAACGACCCCGCCGGAAAGGGTATACTGCAAGTAGCGCCTACCGGCTGCCAGGGCCCTGTCCGTGCCCCGGTGCACCACCAGGGGATAGGTCGACAGGGTCAAAAGCTCGTAAAACAGGACAAACGTGAAGAGGTTGCCGGCAAAGGCGATCCCAAGGGTAGCCGATACGCACAGGCTGAAAAACCCGAAAAAACGGCTCCGGTTGGGCGACCCCTCGAGGTAGCCCACCGCATATATCGTGGTAAACAACCACAGAAGCGACGACAACCCGGCGAACATGACCCCCAGTGCATCGGCGCGCAGGATGAACGCCACCCCGGGAACAACTGTAAACCGATACTCGTAATGGACGCCCAGGTAGACCCCCAGGACCATCCCTGCGACAAGGGCCAGCTTGATCACGGCCGCAGTCATGTTGATGGCGGTGCGCGCCACCCAACGCTCCTCGGAAAGCATAAATATTGCGGGTGCTGCAAAAAGCGAGGTGAACAACACCAGCAGCGGCATCCATGCATTGATCACGGCCATGGCGCCCCTCCCCCGAAACCGATGAACATCAGCGGCCACCCCGCAAACACGCCCAGGAGAACGGCCGCCATGGCCAGAATGAAAGCGGCCGCTTCCTTGCCCACGGGCAGCGGGACATGGCAATCCACGTCCGTGCCGGCGGCAAGGGCATATTTGAACACCCTGAAGATATAGGCCGCACCCAAAAGGGTGCCCGCGGACAGGACAGCGACCCAATGCCACTGCCCGGAAAGAAGGGCGCTGTGCAGCAGCATCCACTTTGCGGTAAACCCCCCAGAAACGGGCAGTCCGATAATGGTGACGGCGGCAAGTCCGAAAACCAGCAATGAAAGGGGCAGACAGCCTTCAGCCCCGGCAAGGCCCTCCAGGTCCGCGCGCCCCATGGCCAGCATCAGGTTGCCCACGGACAAAAACATGGCCGCCTTGGCCAGCGCATGGGAAATGAAATGCAGCCAGGCACCCTGCCAGGCCATTGCAGCGGCATCCGCTTCCGCTCCGGCCGTCAGGGGGACCACAAGCAGGAGGTACCCCAGCTGCGCAATGGTGGAATAGGCCACGATTTCCTTAATCTTCTGCCTGCGCAGGGCCATTAACCCTCCCCAAACAATGGCTGCGGCCCCGGCAAAACCGACCAACTGGGATGCCGCCGCCGCCTCCGGCACCATAGACACCCAGATATGAACGAGAACGAAAAAAGACCCCTTGACCACCAGGGCGGCATGGATGGCACTTACCGGCGACCATGCATGGGCATGGGCAGCGGGGAGCCACCCATGAAGGGGGAACACCGCGGCCTTGAGCATCAAACCGGCGCCCATGAAAGACACGGCCATCCAATGAAGGGTCGACGGTT